>JAYUUR010000045.1:0-6304 GCA_043754475.1 Saprospiraceae bacterium
GAAACAACCAATTTGAGAGCTACCTCCCTTGGGTTTTTTGCAGCTTATATCTTGGATATTACCGAACCTGAAGTGATTGAATCTTACTGCAATAATACTTTAGGTAAGTATTACAAAATATTCTTAGAGCAAACTGAAAGCGTGCCTATTCATGATACCCCCTCAGTAAAAGAGGTTAAAACACCATTTGTTAACTTTAAAAAAGATAGAACTAAAACAATTGCTATCTGGGCTTTGAGTATAGCCTTACCCTTGCTTGTCGGCTTCATTGGTTTGGTTAAAATAATGCCTACCTCTCAAAAAGCCAATGTCCAGTTTCCAACCATGATTCCTATTAAAGGTGGGTCTTTCACAATGGGCGACACCTTTAATGATTCGAAGCAAGAGGGGGATGAATTGCCCTGCCACACAGTCACTATTGATAGCTTTGAAATGAGTCAAACTGAAATCACTTTTGAATTATTTGATGCCTATTGTCTGGCTAAAAATATCCCATTGAAAGAGGATTTGGGATGGGGACGCGACAATCATCCTGCTATTATGATGGATTGGTTTGAAGCCATTGATTTTTGCAATTGGCTCAGTGAATTGAAGGGGCTCGAACCCGTTTATTCTGTCGAAAACAATTCAAAATGCATTTTGAGAAAAGTCAATCATCACTTTGAAAACACTGGCTATCGATTGCCTACCGAAGCCGAATGGGAATATGCTGCTTCCGTAGACTTAAAAACAAATACTAAATATAGATTTGGTCATCATCAAAATAAAATAGATGTAGCGGCATTGAACTTTGATTTTAAAAAAGATGATGGAAAAATATCTAATATACCTTTTAAAAATAAATTTTATTCCAAAAAAACAGTGCCTGTTATGGAATCAGGGATGAATCAAAATGGGCTTTATGGCATGGTCGGCAATGTCGCTGAATGGTGTCATGATTATTACCATCCATATTTTTATCGGGATAATATCAATAACAGCAATCCAATGGCAGAAATCGTTGTTGTGGATACAAGTTGCGCTCATATACTGAGGGGGGGTGCTTGGGCTGATTCTTTATCGAATGTCCGAGCAAGTTTTCGTAAATCCTCTCCAGCGAATTGTCGCTCTCAAGAGTTTGGATTTAGAGTGGTCAGAAGGATTCAAAAAAAGAATTGGTTTTTGTAATTCGTTAATCCTTAAAAAAACAAAAAACAATGCATTCAACCCAACCTGAAAAAAATAAATCTGATAAACATCCTATGCTCGTTCCACTCGAAGAGTTTACTAAAAGCTTCGATATACCTTTGTTTCCGTTTTCAGAAATTTTTGAAAAAACTATTAAACCTATTGTTGATAGCCCATATCTGTTCAATTCTTTCCATTGGGTCACTAATATTCAAGAGCAGAAGTTGATGTATGTCAACGGTGTAGAGAAGTTATTAGGTTATAAAGATGCTGATTTTACATTAGAGAAAAGTATTGAGATAATACACCCCAATTACCAATATTTTGTAGTAGAATATGCTTTAATGGCTTACAAAATGCTTCAAGAACGGCGATACAGCACACTCAGCAGTCGCTCTCATTATTGCATTCAGTATCCCGTTAAGCGGGCAGATGGCAAATATATATTGGTTCAATCCAATATTTCAATCATTCAAATAGATAAAGATGATAACCCAATTTCTAATTATAATCGCTTTGAATTGTTGGGACCCTTTTTAAATGCTCCAATCGTCATTCGTCCAAGAATATATTTTCGCACAACTACTCGGTGGGAAGATTTGGAATTAGAAGCAGAAAATGTCCTGTCAAAAAGGGTCAGTAAAATCATGTTAGATCGATTGAAAATCACCCCTCGCGAACTTCTCATTTTGAAAGATTTTGCTGATGATTTGAGCAGCCTTGACATTACCGAGAAACAAAACATCGGTATAGAAACAGTCAAAACGCATTCTAAAAAAATATTGAGTAAGGCACGGATTCATCTTTCTCCGAATTTCTGTAATATCAAGGAGGTCGCTTTATACTTTAAGAATATTGATATTATTTAATTGCTTACATAGCTTTCACTTTATTTCAAAATTGGATTATGTCAAAAGTTTGGGCATTGGTATGGTTTGGCTCAATCCTAATTCCATCCTCAATTATTTCAGAAAAATGGTGAATTAAGAAAACAAGAACCGACCTTAATATATGGTGATTGGGCTTTGGTAGATGCCGACAACCCCTCAGTATTTGCCTACACAAGGTCATTAAATGGTAAAAAAACTCTTGGTTCTCTTGAATTTTAAAGCTGTGAATGCGACATTTAATTCAGCCGAAATAGATTTGAGCAAGGCGAAGGTTTTGATTGGTAATTATGCTACCCCCTCAGTAAATGGGCATTTAAAGGCTCATGAAGCTGTGATTTTGGAGTTGTAAAATAATAAATTTAACTTAATTTTAAAACAAAAAATTTAAAACAAATAAACAAATAGTGTTTTAAGGTGTTTATACAGTATGAACTGGGATAGAATATCTGAAAAACTTTCCATATTGGCAGATGCTGCTAAGTATGATGTTTCTTGTGCTTCGAGCGGTAGCAAACGAGCGAATAAAGACAAAGGCTTGGGTGATACCACAGGTATCGGCATTTGCCATAGTTATACAGAAGACGGACGGTGCGTTTCGTTGCTTAAAATACTGCTCACCAATCACTGCATTTTTGATTGCGCTTATTGTGTTTCACGCAAAAGCAACGATATTAAACGGGCAGCTTTTACGGTGCAAGAAGTGGTGGATTTGACCATTAATTTTTATCGCCGTAATTATATTGAGGGCTTATTTTTAAGTTCAGGCATTTTCAAAAATGCGGATTATACGATGGAACGCTTGGTTCTTATCGCTAAAACATTGCGTTTGGAGCATAAATTTAATGGTTACATTCATTTAAAAACCATTCCCGGTGCTTCCGAAAGATTGATACAAGAAGCAGGACTTTATGCCGATCGCTTGAGTATGAATATCGAAATACCGACCGACGAAGGGCTTAAAAAATTGGCTCCGGATAAAATCAGAGAAGAGATGACCACGCCAATGCGCCAAATTAGTGCAGGTATTTTAGCCAATAAAGATGAACGCAAAGTTTTACGCAGCGCACCCACCTATGCGCCCGCAGGTTTGAGCAGTCAAATGGTCATTGGTGCTACTGGGGAAGACGATTTGCAAATCATGGCATCAGCCGATAAACTGTATAAAAATTATAATCTCAAACGGGTCTATTACTCAGGTTATGTGCCTATCAGCGAGGATAATCGCCTGCCTACTTTGGGCTCGCCTGTACCCATGTTGCGAGAGCATCGGCTGTATCAAACAGATTGGTTGCTGCGGGTTTATGGGTTCAAATTAGACGAAATTGTTAATAATGAACATAAAAACCTCGATTTGGCACTTGATCCAAAAGTAGGCTGGGCATTGCGCAACTTGAACGTTTTTCCAGTAGATGTCAACACAGCGGATAAAGAAATGCTCTTGAGAGTACCGGGGATAGGCTTCAAATCAGTGGATAAAATACTGCACGCCCGCCGATTTCGTGCCTTAACTTTTGAGCATTTACAACAAATAGCCGTCATCATTTCAAGGGCAAAATATTTTATTACTTGTCAACAGCGGAGCGAGCACCCTTCAGTAGGAAAGTATGATAGTGCCCAATTACGCACCATTTTATTGAAACAAACTCAAAGCAAATATGCGGCACAACTCACCCCCCAATTGTCTATTTTTGATAAGTCCTTTGAAATGGAATCTTTGACAAAAAGCGTCATAGATTTGAATACTTTATTTATGCCACAATCTAATCCTCACAGCATTACTTAGTATGACTACTTTCCTATATGATGGCTCTTTTGAAGGTTTTCTAACCGCGGTTTTTGATATTTATTATCAAAAGAAAGAGGATGTTCGTATCCGTAAACAGGAGTCGGGAGAAATGAATTTGTTGGGTGAAACAATCATGATAGAAACCAATTTGGATAAATCAACGCGCGTCTGGGAGGGTATCAAGCAACGGATGTCTAATCAAGCAGCCCAACAATTTTACTGCAATTTTTTATCAGAATTGCCTAATGAGGAAGACAATATGCTGGCATATCTGCGTCATGTCTTTGCGTCCTCGCATGATGTCAGTGGAGATTATAGCACCCCCTCAGTATTGCGCATTGCTAAAGTGTCTAAAATGGTGGCTCGTGAAAAACATAGAATGGAAGCATTTGTCCGCTTTCAATTAACAACGGATAATATTTGGTATGCCACCATCGAGCCTGATTTCAACGTCCTGCCCCTCATTGAAAAGCATTTTAAAAGTCGATATGCGGATCAAAAATGGCTGATTGCTGATTTAAAAAGAGGTTATGGGATGCATTATGACCTTGAAAAAGTGCATATCATTGAACAAAATAACCTCAACAATTTTACAGAATTGAACCAAACTGAAAATGCTTATCAGGATTTATGGCGAGTCTATTTTAAGAGTACAAATATTGTTGAAAGACGCAATTTAAAGCTACATTATCAACACGTTCCGCTGCGTTATTGGAAATATTTGTCTGAAAAACAGCCTTGAATCAGTGATAAACAATACTTAGCAAGGCTTTTTAAGGAAAATACTGAGGGGGTGCGGTTCACAATTAAAAGGAAAAGTGAGACACTTTCCCTTTTAATTGTCTAACAAATTAAGCAATTTGCAAAGTCAAACCTTTAAGACCACGAATTAACGAATTGACGAATATTTGCCAATCTATGTGTTGACGAGTGTAGTGATAAGTAAAAAAACCAATTAGAATCTGCTTTTGTTAGGATGCTGTCGTGAATCAAAAAAGGTGCTGACAATCAATGTTCTACCAACAACACGATAGAACATTTGAATGTGCTTGGACACAAGAATTTTTCTAACTGTTTTGGCTTTACTCGAAGGGCGACCAATAAAAGGTTGTTTTGTTAGTTTCTCAATTTTACTATCAACCTTATCAGCAAATTTTTCAGCAGATGAAAGAGAAACATTTTGTTCTAAGAAAGTAGCAATGTCATTAAATGTTCTATCTGCTGTTTTTGTGAAAATTACTTTTTGAACCATCGGGCATATTTTTTCTTAATGTCGGTATAATCAATCCAATTTTCAGGGTTTTTACTTTCTTCAATAGACTGTACTAATTTGTCTTGTTGGTCGGGTGTTAGCTCATCCCACCAATCCGATTCAGGCGCATTGACGACTTCCTGAATTTTTTCATAGAATTGGGCGATTTTATCCTCATTCTGCATTTGAGTGAGGATACCAATCATTTCAACTTTCATTTCAGCAACGCTCATGTTCAATATTTTATGAAACAGTTAAGAGATGTTTTCAAAACAACTTTTTTAAACAATAGTGATTGCAAATATAAACTGAAAAGCCTTGCTAAACAATATTCAGCAAGGCTTTTTAAGGAAAATACGAGGGGTATGAGAAAATAAGCATTTTGTGGTCTAATACACGTAGCCATTATTGCAACTTACCCTTATATGTCTGTTTGAACAACTCAAATCGAGGTAAAGACACATTCTGCACATACGGATTGCCCGGATTGTGATGAATATAATCTTGATGGTATTCTTCCGCTCTGTAGAACTTTTCAAGCGGTGTTACCTCAGTCACTACCTTGTTTCTGAAACGCTTGGAGTCATTCACGGCGGCAATACCTGCTTCAATCGCTGCCTTCTCAGCCGCATTTTGATAGAAGGCTACCGACCGATATGACGAACCTCTGTCGGGACCTTGTTGGTCGGGCGTAGTCGGGTCTTGTGAAGCGAAGAATACTTTTACCAATTCATCGTAGCTAATCTTTTTAGGATCGTAATAAACCATGACTGCTTCGGCGTGACCTGTCTTTTCTCCACAGACTTCTTGGTACGTTGGATTGAGTGTATGTCCACCTGAATAGCCTGATACAGCACTATCCACACCTACAACGGCTTCAAAAATGTGTTCGCTGCACCAAAAACAGCCTTCTGCAAATACGGCTATGGCTTTGCCAGTTGGTGGTGTTAAAGGGACGAGTTTCGTTTGCGCGTAGTTTTGACAGGCACTAAAAATGAAGAGTGATAAAATGGTGATGCTTTTCATTATTTTTTTCATGACTTTTAATTTATAAATGGATTTATTAATTGGGCAAAATTAATTGAAATTTATCACGAAAATATCGCACTTAAAAAATCCAATCCACCCTCGCAGATATGTTGCGCGGAGCCTCCAATAAAGCAGGGCGATACGAGTATTCCTCATTCAAAAGATTGGCTCCAATGACTG
>JAYUUR010000046.1:0-6297 GCA_043754475.1 Saprospiraceae bacterium
TGTTGCGCCTCCAGCGCATGCAGCTCGGGTGAAATGCGCTGGAGGCGCAACATGTCGGTAGCAATTTTATTTTTCCGTGTGTTATGCACCGGAGGTGCAACATGTCGGTTGAAAATTATTCCAAATCTTTAAAAATGTAACGTTCGTCAAAATCCATATCTAATTCTGTCAAAATGCGCAGATATTCTTCAATAAATGTTTCTTTACTTGAATGATGCTCTTTTTGTTTTCGAATATATCCAATCACCGAATCAACATGCGATTTAGTATATGAAAAGGCACCGAATCCTTCTTGCCACGCAAAGCGGGATTTCAAAAATTGGCGCTGATTAATCCATTTTGAAGAACTGCCTTTTACCAATTCCATTAAGTCGCTTTCAGATTGTGTCGGTCTTTTACCTATTAAAATATGAATATGATCAGGCATTCCGTTGATTGCCAATAATTTATGGTTGTATTGTTTCACAATGCCTGTTATGTATTGATATAATTCTTCTTCCCATTCTTTTCCAATGACTGCCGCGCGATATTTTACGGCAAATACGAATTGAATGTGGATTTGTGTGTAGGTATTCGGCTTAATCATAAGTATGTTTGGTTAATTTTTTGCCCTAAAAGAGCTATTTTTAATATTTTTTCTACCGACATGTTGCGCCTCCAACGCATAACCTGTATCTTAATTTCTTTCTACCGACATGTTGCGCCTCCAGCGCATGCAGCTCGGGTGAAATGCGCTGGAGGCGCAACATGTCGGTAGAAATTTTATTTTTCCGTGTGTTATGCACCGGAGGTGCAACATGTCGGTTGAAAATTATTATTTCAATATTAACATTACAATCGCTATCGTTTATAATTTATACCTCATCACTCATATTATTACTCGCCCAGCTCCACCACTGTCTTCACCAAATCCGCATATTTCACATCCAGATTATCATAATCCACGCCTTCATCGGGTAATACTTCCTCCAAATCGTAATTCAACTTTTTATCGAATTTATTGGCGGCTTTGATGATAATGTCATCTTCATCGTCGGGATTAAAGGCACTTTGCGTCGCATGCAATAAACCTTCAGCTTTGACGGTTTCGATATTCACATCGGCATTCCTAAGTGTTTGAATATCTTTTATGGCATTTTCCATTATCTCTTTCCCTTGCAATACCATCCAACATTTGAAATATAGAAACCCATTCAGTGTCGGATGCTTCGGAAATCGCACGCGGTCTTTTTCCACGTTGAACGGACTGCCCAATATCGCGCACAAAGCCACCATTTGCGGTTGATTCAAGGTCTTCAAATTTTTACGCAAATTGATTTCAAACGCTACCAGTTCTTCTTCTGATTTGACTGAAAGCAATGCCGTCAATTCTTCTAATTGTTCTTTAGTCGTTTCGCTTTCTTCTTTCGATTTATCGATTAATTTCCAGAAGCTTTTTTCTTGTTTTTCGACGTATGCTGCATCCATGTTTAAGTTTATTTTTAATATTATAAAAAGTCCCTCTTTGGGGGATTTATGCCAAAGGCATTCCTTCGGAAGGGGGCTTGTTTATTAAAAATCTTCATTCATCGAGAAAGATTTCTCTTCTTTCATGTTCATCACCCCTGCTTTTTGATAATCGCCAACTCGTTTTTCAAAGAAATTGGTTTTGCCTTGTAGCGAAATCATTTCCATCCATGGGAACGGGTTCGGCGTGCCATAAACCTTTTCATTGCCCAAAGAAATAAGCAATCTATCTGCTACACATTCTATATATTGACTCATCAACTCCGCATTCATTCCGATTAATGAAACGGGCAACGCATCCGTGACAAATTCTTTTTCAATCATCACGGCTTCAGTGATAATGGCTTCAACCTCCTTAGGGTCGAGTTTGTTTTCAAGCATTGAATAGAGGTAACAAGCGAAATCGCAGTGCAATCCTTCGTCGCGGCTAATGAGTTCGTTGGAAAAAGACAAGCCTGGCATCAAGCCCCTCTTCTTCAACCAAAATACGGAACAGAATGAACCTGAGAAAAATATACCTTCCACTGCCGCAAAGGCAATTAAGCGGTGCGCGAAAGACGGTGCGTTCTCAATCCAGTTCAAAGCCCATCTGCCTTTGCGTTCTACGCACGGCAAATTATTGAGGGCATTGAAAAGAAAATCTTTTTCAACGGGGTCTTTTATATAGGTGTCAATCAAAAGCGAATACATTTCAGCATGAATATTTTCAATGGCTACTTGAAAGCCATAAAAGCAACGCGCTTCGGGTATTTGCACCTCGCGCATGAAGTTGAGTACCAAATTTTCATTGACGATACCATCCGAAGCAGCGAAAAACGCAAGCACATGCTTGATAAAATGCCTTTCACCGTCGTTGAGTTTATGCTCCCAATCTTGGAGGTCGGTGTGCAAATCCACTTCTTCGGCTGTCCAGAAAGAAGCCACTGCTTGTTTGTACATTTTCCAAATCTGGTCATGCTTAATTGGGAAAAGCACAAAGCGTTTGTCGTTCTCTTGGAGGATAGGTTCAGTTATTTCAGACATATTGATTATAATTTTTAGAATATATTTTAAAAAATAGTTTTTAATTATAACACGGAATTTATTTCGCCGCATCGTACATAGGCATATAATTAAAATATCCACTCAAGTGACTACCCCTCAGTTCTGCCACGCTCTGCTCGCAGTGACAAGTCACCTCGCAATGACATAAAAGCACTGAAAGGGAGATTCCCATCCAGTCATTTTAATTTGTTCTGCTGTTATTATGCTGTGTGCAAGTGGTGTTGCGACCTCTTTAATCTAAATAGTTTTAATTGGTCAATGTGTGGTAGTTTGCTCTCGTGTATGTTACCCTATTTTCAAGGAGTGAACACATAATAGATATGAATTGCTTTTGATAACACTAAAGTAGAGGTTTAATGAAAAAACGACAAAAAAAGTTATACACAAAATGTGGATAACTTGCATAAAATATTGACAATCAATCCTTTTTTATTGTTGATAAGTTTTCCACAATGTTTACAACTCAATGTGGAAAAGAAGAATGGGTATCACTAATTTGATTAAATTTATTAAAATTTTGTGTTTAAAGAATGTTGATAAGTCATTGAAACTTTTTTTTAAGGCTTGACAATCAATGGTTTAAATACCAAAATAAAGTATAAACATTTCACTAACTTTCTACCTTAATAGAGTTAATAAACATAGATTGAAAGAAATAATTAAATTTTATTCATTTTGTAGGATTATTGTCAAGAAATTATCGCTTTCAAGCCATGTTTAAAAGAAATTGCGTCTTCTAAAAGCGAAAACGGTTATCAAACTCAGCGTCAAAGAGACCACCAAAATAATCCAGAACGCTCCCGAATGATCCGTATCGAAATAAGGGATACGGACATTCATACCAAAAAAGGAAGCTACCAATGTCGGTATCATCAGCACGATGGTGATGGTCGTGAGGCGTTTCATTACTATATTAAGGTTATTAGAAATGATAGAGGCGTAAGCATCCATCGTTCCACCTAAAATATCGGTATAAACCTTTGCCATTTGCAAAGCTTGCGAATTGTCAATCACCAAATCTTCGAGCAAATCTATCAAATCCTCATCCTGTTTGATGTGCAAAAAGTCTGTCCGCTTCATTTTCATCATCAATAATTCATTCGCATTCAAAGCGTTGACAAAATATACAAGTGATTTTTCAATACCGAGCAATTGCTTGATTTCGATATTACGACTTGATTCATACAGTTCGTTTTCAATCACATTGCGTTTGTGATTGATTTTTTTCAAACTATTCAAAAAGCGATTGACATTCTGTTCTAAGATTTGCAGGATAAATTTCGCCTCATCTTTAGGGTCGAAATTCTTCACGCGCTCATTCAAAAACTGCTCAATAACAGGATTATCGTAAGCAGAGATGGTAATAATATGCTCAATTGTGAGGATAATACCAATCGGCACAGTCAAATAAATAGATTGATTGTCTTTATCAATCGAATTATTGAGCAGCGGCGTGGCAGCGATGATAAGTCGCACATCTTCATCCCGCTCGTAACGCGGGCGTTCGTCAATATCTAATGGGTCGGTCAAAAAATCGGATGGAATAAGGTATTTTTCGGAAAAATCCTCCAATTCCTCTCGGCTGAAAGGTGGAGCGATATTAATCCAGCAAGATACCTCCGGTGTTTGCAACTCCGTTAGTCGTCCATTGACCTTTGCGTAGTATCGAATCATAACCGGATGGGTCCATTTGAAAGGATTTGATTAAAAAAAATAGGTTAAATACTGAGGGGGTGCTCATATCCGCAAAAGTAATTCAAATATTGAGAAGCCCATCTCCAATCCAAAATTTTTGGATAATTTTAACACAAAAAAAAGAGATTGTTTGTAGCAACCTCTTTTTTTAAGAACCGTCAAAAAGTCGGGAAATGAAAATTTTCCCGACTTTGACAGCGTACTCATAACCATTTAAAAATTAAATTCGTGACTACGCAATTCGTAGCAATATTTTGAATTATAAGATTCGTTTTTTGTTGACCGTTTTCTCATCATAAAGTTTATTTTCAGAACAAGTTGTAACGCTTTCTCGGATAACATTACAAAAATACATTTTTCATTGGCAATAGTCAATAGCAATTTTTGAGATTTAATTTTTCTTAATTCCTAAATCCTTGATAATGAACATTTTAACTCAATTATTTTTTTATTGTGAAATTGAAATATCAAAAAATTTTGTATTGGAAATTTCAGCTATAAATCTCTCATACTTCCCTAAATCCTTCATCGTAAATCTCCTCTCCCATTGTGCCTTCAATCCTGTTTTCAACCGATAATAATCCTGCACCAAATCGCCTTGCTGTTCGCCATTGAACTGATGGATAGATTTCAAATCAGACCACCCCTCCTGCCGCACTTCGTTCGCAGTGACATAGGTATAGTCATAACCTGCCTCTGTGCGTTGCGCCCATAAAGCTTGCATAATATAGCCCGCTCCAAAATTTTGATATTGCCAAATATGCACCAATTCATGTATAAAAATATCAGGCGGAAGTGCCCCATGAGAATTAATGGTATTGAAACTAACGTATGCGATAATCTTATCTCTGACAACATAACGCGCTTTATCATCAATCATAATCAATTGAAAATCAATGCTTTTGCCGAATATTTGAGACCCCCTCAGTATTTCGGCATCAGTGAGCGGTCTAATATTCTTTTTGAAAACGTTGGATAATATTTCATAAATATCAAAAATCAAAAGACATTCTGCGAGCATGAAAGGGAATGCTCGAAACTTCGGTTTGACATAAAAAGGGTGGAAATAATATGTGAAAAGCCTTGCAACACGCTTAGGATAAATCCGAATCATAAACAGTAATCGCCGAATAACCCAAGCCGTTTTCATTTAAATCTCAAGGCTTTTACGGGTGTGATGGATAAAACGAGGAAAGTTGGCAGCAATAAAAAGAGTGTTGTAATAATGAGAGTGCCAATATTCAAAGCGAGGATAGTCCACAAGTCAAATTTGATGGGGGCATACGAGAGATAATAATCCGCCTCAGAGAGTTTGATGAATTGAAAAGTTTGCTCCAACCAACAAAAGCCTAAGCCGACTAAATTGCCGAGGAACAAACCAGTGCTAATAATAATAATACCATAATATAGAAAAATTTGCTGAATACTCCAATTTGTAGAACCTAATGACTTCAAAGTGCCTATCATATTGGTGCGTTCTAAAATCAAAATCAACAACGCTGTCACCATATTTATGATGCTCACAATCAACATCAGTGTCAAAATAACCTCTTCATTCACATCTTGCAAATCGAGCCAATCGAATATAGCGGGTTGCTCTTCTTTGACTGTTTGAGCATATAAATCGTTGGTAATCAATTCGTTATAAATATAGTCGCTCGTAGGTTTCAAATCTTTTACATCATTGATAAACACTTCAAAGCCTGCCACTTGACTACTCGACCAACCCAACAGATTTTGTACTTGCGCCATATCTACCAGAGCGAATTTTTTATCATATTCTTCAATCCCTGTTTTGTAAATGCCGCAAATCTGAAATAGGCGTTTCTCCTGCTGATTGTTTTGAACAAAATGAACAATGAATTTATTTCCTACTTTTAATTTCAAACGGTCAGCCGTTGATTTTGAAATCAATATATCTCGGCACGTATCGCAATTGCTAATAATGCGCCCTTCCACCAAATTTTGAGCAACAAAACGCCAGTTATAATCTTTCCCTACACCTTTTAATATGATGCCTTCAAAATTATCTTTGGTTTTAATGATGCCCGC
>JAYUUR010000047.1:0-19074 GCA_043754475.1 Saprospiraceae bacterium
ATTGGTTCTAAAAAGGTGCAGAGCACCATAATATTTGTAGCAAATTTTATTCGGATTCGTTAAGGTGCAGCGCACCGTAACCTAATAATATTTCGGTGCGCTGCACCTTATTTAAGCATTAATAAATACACATTCAAATTCATGAAAATAATAGACAAATTTTTAATAAAAGCCTTCATACCGCCTTTCATCGTTTCGTTCGGCATTGCTTCATTCGTTTTGGTGATGCAAGTACTTTGGGTATACATTGATGAAATCATGGGCAAAGGCTTGAGCATATTTGACATCACCGAATTGATTTTTTATCTCTCTATGACCCTCGTGCCAACGGCTTTACCGATTGCCGTACTCATTGCATCAGTGATGGTGACGGGTAATTTGGCAGAAAAATATGAGCTATCGAGTTTTAAATCAGCGGGTGTTGGTTTAGTGCGTATTTTACGACCATTATTTGTTGCGGTTTTAGTGATTACGATATTTTCAATTTTCGTATCTGAGCGTGTCATCCCTTGGGCGAATCTCAAATTTTACTCGCGTTTCTACGATATTCGCAAATCTAAACCGACTTTAGCCTTTCAAGAAGGCATTTTTAATGATGAGTTTCAAGATTATACAATGCGCATCGGCAAAAAAGGGAAAGATGGACGCTCTTTAGAAAATATCATGATATTCAACAATAGAAATGTCAATCAACAAACCAACGAATCTATTTCTAAAAAAGGGGAAATGTACACCACTGCCGATAAGCAATATATTGTCATGAACCTTTTTGATGGGATGCAATATCAAGAAACAGATAACACTTCGCCCAATAAACAGACTTATCCATTTGTTCGCATCAAGTTTAAATCATGGCAAAAGATATTTGATTTAACAGAATTTGATAAAAAGAAAACGGATGAAGGCTTGTTCAAAAATCATCAAAAGATGAAAAACAGTAGTCAATTGAAGCATTTTGCTGATTCTATTCTACTTGAAGAGCCTCGGTATTTTAATGAATTAAAAATAACGGTCACTGATAATTATACACCTTTGAGGGATAAATTTAAGAATCAAACGCCTCCTTCAGCAGGTAAAATAGTTTCAATAAATACTACCAAAACCGATACGGTTGTTCAAAATATTAAGCTCAATACACAAGTGGACTCATTCAGCAAAGCAGCATTAGCCGGTACACCATTTGAGAAAAATAAAGCAACTTTAAAAGAGATTCCGAAGGAAATTCCGAAAGCTGATACACAATCATTGAAGCAATTGCCCAAATTATTTTATGCCTATTTAGACAGTTTAAAGCCTTATGAAACGATGACATATTTAAATACGGCTGAAACCAAAGCCCGCAATGTTCAAAATGCGGCAGATAATGCGATTAATCAAATTCAAATGATTGAGGATTCGGCAGGCAAGTTTATTTATGAAATGTACATGAAATATAATTTTGCTTTAATTTGTTTGGTTTTCCTTTTCATAGGTGCGCCGATGGGCGCAATTATTCAAAAAGGCGGATTTGGAATGCCGATATTGGTAGCGATAGGTTTTTTCATGATATATATGGTAAGTAATATTTATTGTAAAAACTTGAAAGGCTCCCATGATTTGAGTGTGTTTTGGGCGGCATGGTTGCCCGTCGTAATTATGCTCCCGATTGCAGCATTTTTAACACATCGAGCCTTGAATGATTACAAAATGCTTAATTTTGACCCATTGAAATTTTTTCAAAAATTGAAGCTGCCTAAGTTTCTGAGGAAATGATGAATTATGAATGATAAATGATGAATATGTTGCCAATAATAGAAAAAAATGTATTTTATGTAAGAGCTTATTTGATTTTTTTTACTGCCCTCTTTACTTTTATTTTAATAACCGAGCAGTTGGATGCTACTTTGTTTTTCAGTGCTCATCGGACTATGGCTGGCGATTTTTTCTTTAAATGGACAACTTTACTCGGCGAAGCATACCCTTTTATTTCCCTCACTTTTTATTTTTTCTTTAAAAAACAAAGACCCACTGCACTTAAAATGGCTATCGTGGGCATACTCGTCTTGATTCCTATTGGCATATTGAAGGAGTTTTTCTCCTACGATAGACCCGCCACCATCATTGAAAATTTGGGCTATCTTCCGAGCTTTCATTTCGTCAAAGACGTCGAAATACTGAGGGGGGCTACGAGTTTTCCTTCGGGGCATACGGCGGGTGCTTTTGCGGTGTGGAGTCTTTTGGCTTTTCAATTTTGTCGGAAGAAAACCTTACAATTGGTTTGTTTGTTAATTGCCATATTCGTTGGCATTTCGAGAGTTTATTTGGCACAACATTTTCCGCAAGATGTGCTATTTGGCTCTGCTATCGGAATTGGGACGGCATTAATTATTGAGTATTTAATTGAAAATATCATATTTCCTAACCAAACACATTTATGACAAACCACATCATTAAATCTATCAATCCTTACACCCTCGAAACCACTGGGGAATACAGTAATTTTGACGTTAAAATGATTAGCCAAGCATTGCTGAATGCTGAAAAGCCTTTTAAATTATGACAAAAATTAAGAAAAAAGCCAAGCACATTGCTGAAATACTCGAAAATTTATTTCCTGAAACGCCGATTCCGTTGCAACATACAGATACCTACACTTTGTTGATAGCTGTTTTACTCTCAGCTCAATGTACAGACGAGAGGGTCAATAAAATCACGCCTTTTTTGTTTGAAAAAGCGGATAACCCTTTTAAAATGGTGTGTTTAGAAGTGTCTGAGATTAGAGACATCATCAAACCCTGTGGATTATCACCTCGAAAATCGCAAGCGATTTATGATTTATCCAATATTTTAATTAATCAATATAGTGGCGAAGTGCCGCCGTCTTTTGAGGCATTGGAGGCATTGCCGGGCGTGGGGCATAAAACGGCATCAGTGGTGATGTCGCAAGCTTTTGGTTTTCCGGCGTTTCCGGTTGATACCCATATTCATCGGTTGGCAGTGCGTTGGGGTTTGAGCGAAGGTAAAAATGTGGTGCAAACGGAGCGCGATTTGAAAAGCCTTTTTCCTGAATCCACTTGGAATAAATTGCATTTGCAAATCATTTTCTTCGGGCGTAAGTTTTGTCCTGCCCGTGGGCATCACCCCTCAGTATGTCCGATATGTAGCCTTTATTTAGTGAAAAGTGAAAAGTGAAAAATTGCAACTTATTGATTATCAATGCAGAAAATTCCTAATTTTTAATTCCTAATTGTTCCTATGTTTATAAATTTAAATTTTTTTAAAAAAATTAGGCTTATTTTTATGCTATTGCCTGTTTTAGCTTGTCATTCGGATAGTAATAATTTGCCGATTCCGAAAGCTAAACTTGTACCGGTTTTGATAGATATTCATATGGTGGAAGCGGTGGTTGAAAATGATTCGCAAGTGATGAAAGATAGCTTGGCAGCCTTGTATTATCCTCAAATTTTCGAAAAGCATGGCGTCACGGCAAAGGATTTTGATTCGACTGTCAACTTCATGAATGAACGCCCAAAACTGATGCACGATATTTATGAAGACGTAATGAAAGAAATACAGAAAACAACGAAGCCTACCGCCGTTGATACAACAAAGAAGAATTAACGATTAGTTAATATTGAAATAGCGGTTTATACTGAGGGAGGTATTAATTTTGCGAAAAATTAAACTTGAAGTATGACGAAAATCCTAATTGTTGATGACGAAACTGATATTTTAGATTTTTTGAGTTACAACCTCAAAAAAGAAGGGTTTGATGTTTATACTGCCACTAATGGTAAAAAAGCCCTTGAAATAGCTGCCGAAACACGCCCTCGCCTGATCGTTCTCGATATTATGATGCCTGAAATGGATGGCATCGAAACTTGTCGCCGCCTGAGGGCTATTCCTGATTTTAACAATACTATCATCGCTTTCTTAACTGCTCGTGATGAAGATTTATCTCAAATAAGTGCTTTGGATGTGGGGGGAGATGACTATATTTCCAAACCCATCAAGCCACAGGTTTTGATTAGCCGAGTAAAGGCTTTGTTGCGTAGGAATAAAACAGAAATGGCTGATAATCAATCGATTATGACGATTGGAGACTTAATTATTGACCGCCAAAAGATACAAATACTGAGGGGGGATGAAATTATTGAGCTGCCTAAAAAAGAGTTTGAATTGGTCTGCCTCTTAGCATCTAAGCCTGGTAAAGTTTTTACGAGGGAAGAAATATATCATAAAATATGGGGCAATGAGGTGATTGTAGGAGATAGGACTATCGACGTCCATATTCGAAAATTAAGAGAAAAATTGGGGGATAATTATATCAAAACCTTGAAAGGCATTGGTTATAAATTTGATTTTTAAATTTAAACTCACCTCCACAATAATATAAGCCAATATTTTTTTAATTTTGCTAATAATCAGTATTAACAAAATTAAAGACTACACCATACTCACCATATTATGTTTAAAAATCCTACGCCTAAACAAATCGCTTTCTATGCAGCATTGTTGACTTCGCTGACTGTTTTCCTCCTTGTTTTGCTTTTCAATTTTTCGGCTAATGAATTGATTCCTGCGCTTAATCTTATTTTTCTACCCGTTGCTTGCTTTGCAGTTTGTTATTTTTTAGTCAAATACTTGATTGAATCTTTTATTTACAGGCGCATCAGAGTGATTTATAAAAAAATAACAGATGCTAAAAAAGCGGATAATCAATCCATCAAAGAAGGTGAAACATTTGAACAAGTAGAAGAAGAAGTGGAACAGTGGGCTGAAAATAAAAATAAACAAATCGCTACTTTGACCGAGCTGGAAGCCTACCGCCGCGATTATATCGGCAATGTTTCGCATGAATTGAAGACCCCTATTTTCAATATTCAAGGTTTTTTACACACCCTCATTGACGGTGGCATCAATGACCCTACTATTAATATGGCGTATCTGCAAAAAGCGGCGCGCAACGTAGAGCGTTTAGATAGCATTGTTGATGATTTGGAAACCATTTCAAAATTAGAGTCGGGTCAAATAGCATTGGATTTGCAAGTATTTGATATTCAACATCTTACGCTTGAAATCTTTGAAGATTCTGAATTAAAAGCTAAGGAAAAAAATATCAAACTCAACTTTAAAGAAGGTGCTAATCAAGGCTTTAGAGTGAGAGCAGATAAAAATACCATCCGACAAGTAATGACGAATCTGATTAATAACTCCATTAAATACGGTAAAAAAGGTGGGCAGACGAAAGTAAGTTTTTATGATATGGATAAAATCGTTTTGGTCGAAATTTCTGATAATGGTATCGGCATCGGTCGGCATCATTTGAAGCATTTGTTCGATAGATTTTATCGCGCTGATAAAAGCCGGAGCAGAGAAGTAGGTGGCACAGGTTTAGGGCTTTCTATCGTGAAACACATCATTGAAGCGCATAATCAATCGGTTCATGTGCGCAGTACTGAGGGGGTCGGTTCTACTTTTGGATTTACACTTGAAAAGGAAAAATTAAAGGGATAATAATTAAATGGGCAATAAGTGATTGGTAATAGGTAATAATGTGCTATGTTTAATTTTGAAAATGTTTCAAGATATATTGATCATATTCTTTCTTTTCAGTCACATCTCTGAATGAAGTAATAACCGAAGCGGGCTTTGAGGAAGTTCTTTCAAAAACGGGCTCGGAATTAATAACAATCCAACTGATGCGACTATCTGGTTTGTAAACACCCATCACAACATTCCTCACCGGTTTGCCTGTATTAAAACAAACCATAGCAGGGTGCGTATGACCAGGAAATTCTGAACCGTCTTCATGAATACAACGCCATGAAGGGTCAATAGAAGTCAGCCCAAGCATTTGATTTTTTGTTAAACCCAATATATTTTCAGCAGCGGAATTACATAAAATAATTTCGTTTTGCTTCGTTTGCACGACAATACCCACCGTCAAGGCTTCAAAAAAAGAGCGATATTGGTGCTGTTGATCCATCAATGACGTAATCAAATCTCTATTTAATTCTAAAGATTGGAACATTAAGACATAATGAGGTTCATTTTTGGTAGCTTCATCAGAAACGCGGTGATATTCAGCCGTTAACATCGAAATTTTTTGATTAGGTGAGAACGAACTTGCCATACCTTTCCAAGAACCCATTTTCCTCAAATCTTTCAATACTGTCTTGTCTATTTTATCCACATATGATAAATTAGCCACCTCATGGAATGAAACACCAACGGCTATACCGTCGCCAAACATCTGAACTGCGGCATCATTAAATTCACATATATCGAATGCTGCATTAACAAAAATGGCAGCCTGTCCCGTTTTTTCAAACAATTTCTTATAAAAATCCATGCTTTCTTTTTTTACGTAAGTCAAAAGTAAAAAAAAATTATAAAAACGAAGCTAATACGATGTGAAAATACCTCAAAATACCTTAGTCGGATTAGTCGAATTAAAACTATTTATGTTCAAAACAGCAATTAAAATAAAAAATTGTATTTATTAAGAATTAAATACTTACCTTTGCATCGGCATTTAGCCAATTATTAATTTTTTTAAATTTTTTTATAATGCTTACAGGAACAGTAAAGTTTTTCAATGAATCCAAAGGATTCGGTTTCATCGTTGACAACAGCAGCAAAGAAGAATTTTTTGTACACGTATCAGGTTTGATTGATACTGTCAAAGAAGGTGATGTTGTTACATACCGCACAGAACGCGGTAAAAAAGGAATGAATGCAGTGGACGTTAAAATCGCCTAATCATGCCTAATGAGGCTGGAGATATACAGTAAAATCACCCCACATAGAATTATTTCTAAAGGAATAACTGATTTTATAAAAATATTACCCTCCAGTTTCTGAACCTATCTGGCACACAATTCTCCTAAATTTATCTATAAATGAAAAGGTTGTGTGCCGAAATCGGTTTTTACCGATAGGTTTTCATTTTTTTAATTTACTTTAACGTGTCAAATGCCTATGTCGCATTTGACACGTTTTCATTTTTACATAGGTAATGGGTGATAAGTAATGGGTAATAATTACCCATTACTTATCACCCATTACCCATTTTTAAATAGGCTTCACGGCATATTTTTCCAAAAATGCTTCCAATTCATCCACCGTTTCTCGTGAACCAATGGCGATAGTCACATTTTGATGAAGGCTTTTAGGTTGGATATCCATGACCCTATTCCTACCCATCGTCATGGCTTTTCCGCCAGCTTGCTCCACCACAAAACTGAGGGGGGCACATTCGTAAAGCAATCTGAGCTTTCCTTTAGGATATTTGCGGGTATTTGGATAAAGAAAAATGCCTCCTTGAAAAAGAATGCGATGAATATCGCTCACCATCGAGCCAATATAACGTAAACCGTAATTCATATCCGAACAATGATCAATATAACGGCGCATCTCAACATCAAATTTCAAATAATACCCTTGATTCACACTATAAAATTGTCCCGAAGGCGGCATTTTGATGTCGCGATGGCTAAGGCAAAATTCACCAATCGAAGGGTCGAGTGTAAAACCATTCACACCGTTGCCAGTTGTATAAACCAACAAGGTGGAAGTGCCATAAAGTACATAACCTGCAGCGACCAATTCATTGCCGCTTTGAAGAAAATCCTCCATCGTAATCTTCTCTCCTGCTTGGCTTTTACGGCGAAAAATGCCGAAAATAGTACCAACTGAAACGTTGACATCAATGTTAGATGAGCCATCGAGCGGATCGAAAACCACAATATACTTCGGGTGTTTGCCATGAATAGGTGGAATTTCAACAAAATCATCTAACTCTTCGCTGGCAATGGCAGCACATTCGCCACTGTTTTTCAAGCACTCAATGAGCTTTTCGTTGGCATAAAGGTCGAGTTTTTGGACAGTGTCGCCCGAAGAATTTTGAGAGCCATCCATGCCTAAAATATTAACAAGTCCGGCTTTGTTGACTTCGCGATTAACAATTTTGGCAGCAACTCCAATGTCTCGAAGCAAGCCCGTCAGCTCGCCGGTGGCGTAATCAAAGTCGTTTTGGCGACGAATAATAAATTCGTCAAGCGTGACAATACGATTCATTTATAATGTGGTTTTATGTAAAAAATATATAAAGTGGTTAGGAATAATTGTGCAAAATTAATCTATTTAACTTAAAATAATACTGTTTTTACTGCAAATACTGAGGGGGTATGCAAAATACTTCTGACTTTTAATTTTATATAAAGTGCTAATTTTAAAATTAAAATTAAAATTTAAATGAAAAAGTGGCTGTTGAATTAAAAGATTTCGATTTACCTTTGGTTCTAAATCTCAATTATTATGAAGCATATAGTAGTCATGACAGGTGCGGGCATCAGTGCCGAAAGTGGAATCCAAACCTTCCGAGATGCCGATGGATTGTGGGAAGGGCACGATGTGATGGCAGTTGCTACGCCTCAAGGTTGGACGAAAGATAGAGAATTGGTCTTAAAATTTTACAATGACCGCCGCCGTCAGTTGTTGACGGTGCAGCCCAATGATGCCCATAAAGCCATTGCAGAGTTGGAATCCAAGTATAAAGTGACTGTTATTACTCAAAATGTAGATGATTTGCATGAGCGTGCGGGCAGCACCAACGTCATTCACCTGCACGGCGAATTGCGTAAATCACGCTCTACACTCGACCCCACGCTTGTATATAATTGTGATGTGGATATAAATATAGGTGATAAATGTGAAAAGGGTGCTCAATTGCGTCCGCACATTGTTTGGTTTGGAGAAGATGTGCCTTTGCTACAATTGGCGGCTGAAAAAACGGCTTCTGCCAATATTGTGATGGTTGTCGGTTCGTCTATGCAGGTGTATCCGGCGGCGGGTTTGGTGGCTTACTCCCCTCAGTATGTGCCTGTTTTTTACATTGATAAAAACCCTGCGATTAATCACGAGTTGAAGGTTCGCAAAAACCTTCAAGTTATAGCAGAAAGTGCGACGATAGGCGTTAGAAATATTGTTAAAAACCTGATGAATGATGTTTAAACTACAGCCTGAATTTAAATATTTCAAAAATTTGGATGGATTGCGCTTTCTGGCAGCGTTTGCAGTGATTATTGGGCATTCTCAAAGTTTGATATTTGAAAAAGGTGTTCGGGTTTTTTCACCCTTTGCTAATAAATTAGCCAATTTTGGAGTCGATTTCTTCTTCGTACTGAGTGGTTTCCTCATCAGTTATTTGCTTTTGAGAGAAATTGATAAGACAAGCAAAATCAATATTCGTTATTTTTATTACCGCCGTTTTCTTAGGATTTGGCCCGTCTATTTTGCTTATGGTTTGATAGCATTAGCTGTTGGAAAGTTTTTCATAGATTGGTTCAATTATGCACCCACCTATTCGCACGATTATTCTTTCAAAGATTACCTCTATAATGTCTTTTTTCTCGGCACTTTTAGCATTAATTTTCAAGCATTTTTAGGGTATCATCGCCCTGTATCGTCGTTGATGGTTGGGCATTTTTGGTCGTTGGGTATTGAAGAGCAATTTTACTTGATTTGGGCACCGTCCATGTATTTATTTAGAAAACATACTTGGGTTTTAATCCTCCTTTTCATTGGCATTGGTTGGTATTTTAATAGGATTCCGCTTGAAAAAGTGAGTCAATACAGTGAATTTCACATCAATTTTACGGTCAATCGCTTTTTTCATTTCGGCTTGGGTGCAGCTTTAGCTTGGCTGATTCGCTACTTTCCATTTGTTGAAATTAAAGATGTTTTATTAAAAAAAATCATTCTACATACCCCCTCAGTATTTAAGTCAATTAGAGCTGAATATTTATTACAAACACCTTTAATAATAGCTCAATTATGGTTTTTATGGTACTCGGCTGACTATCTTTTTGGCGATACATACTCATTAAAAGAACGTCTGTTCAATGGTTGGGTTTCAGTAGGAATTATTGTAGTCGCCATCATGGAATATTCACTTTTATTTTTCTTAATGCTTGAAAATAAAGCACTTAAATATTTAGGAAAAATATCATTTGGCATTTATATCTATCATTTGCTGTCAGTTCATTTGGCTGATAAATTATTAGAAATGAATGGTATAACGGTTAATAACGATAAATTTGCGCTTTATTTGGTACTGATTTCTACTATTCTCTCAGTGCTTTCAGCCGCTATTTCTTATGAATATTTTGAAAAGTATTTTTTAAATTTAAAATCCAAATTTCACGCGTTATGAAAATATTTTTAGTCGGTTTTATGGGCTGCGGCAAGAGCTATATCGGGCGTCAATTGGCTGAGAAATTGGGTTTTTTATTTATAGATGTTGATTCTTTGATTGAAAATACTGAGGGGGATATTGTAGCGCATATATTTGAAAATCAAGGAGAAACATATTTCAGAAAAATAGAAAGCGAGCGTTTGAAGGATTTAAAAAAATGGTCTGAAATAGTGGTGGCTACGGGCGGCGGTGCAGCTTGTTTTCACGATAATATGGCTTGGATGAATGAAAACGGGATGACTGTTTATTTAAAAGCAACACCTGAACTTTTATTAGAAAGATTAAAAAATGAAGCGGAAAAACGCCCTTTACTGAGGGGTAGAACTGAACCTGAACTTTTAGATTTTATTAAAAACAAAGTCGCAGAAAGGGAGTTCTTTTATAACCAAGCCAATATCATCATTCAACAAAATGAAAATAGTGATGACATTGTTTTTGACATCCTTCAAAAGATATTAAACCATCGTATTGCTAATTAATCTAACTTAAATACGGTATTTTTAAGCGAATTAAGTTAAAATACAGGCTACTAATTTCAAAGTCTCGATTCCTTACCTATATTTGTGCATCCCATCTGAGAAAACTCTCCCATTGATTTATTGAAATAGTAATCTATACAAACAAAATCAAGATAAAAAACAAATACAAAATATTTACCCCCTTTTACCCCCCCTTTTATTGAATTACAACAGAGCAAAAAACAAACTTGTAAAGAAAACTGCCAGCAGGAGAAAACAAACATACCCTCTGATTACCTAAGGCGCGGAAAAGTTTTAACTTTGCCGCGCTTTTGGCGTTTATGTAGGTAGATATTAGATTTTAAGATTTTAGACATTAGACCTTTCATAGTGCTCTAAAATTTTTAAAAATAGTATAAACGTGCATAATTTATTGAATTTAAATCTTTTATAAATTTTAAAATTTTTTATGGAACATCAACATTGTGTTATTATCGGCTCAGGACCGGCGGGTTATACAGCCGCTATTTATGCTTCGAGAGCAGGTTTGAAACCTATTTTATATACTGGTAAAGAGCCAGGTGGTCAACTCATGATTACAACTGAAGTGGACAATTTTCCGGGTTATCCTGATGGTGTAAATGGACCCGCCATGATGGAAGAATTGAGAAAACAAGCTGAACGATTCGGTACAGAAGTACGATACGAATTGATTGAAAAAGTGGACTTTTCAGGGCATCCACACAAGCTTTTTACTGAGGGGGGTGTCGAAATCCAAGCGGATGCTGTTATCATTTCAACGGGCGCAAGCGCTAAATGGTTGGGTTTGGAAAGTGAATATAGATTGCAAAATAAAGGCGTTTCGGCATGTGCAGTATGCGATGGTTTCTTTTTCAAAAACCAAGAAGTAGCCATTGTAGGCGGTGGCGATACAGCAGCTGAAGAGGCAACTTATTTAGCCAAATTGTGCAAAACCGTGCATCTCTTGGTGCGCCGCGATGAGATGCGCGCCTCAAAAATTATGCAACAACGGGTCATGAATACGCCTAATTTGATTGTGCATTGGAACACCGATACCCTTGAAATATTAGGAGAAGATGAAGTAAAAGGCGTCAAAATTAAGAATAACAAAACAAATTTAGAAGAAACGCTTAATGTTACGGGCTTCTTCGTGGCTATCGGTCATAAGCCAAATACCGATATTTTTAAGGACTTTTTAGAACTTGACGAAACGGGTTATATCATCGCTAAACCAGGCACTTCATTCACCAATATAGAAGGCGTTTTTGTATCGGGCGATGCGGCGGATAAGGTCTATCGCCAAGCGGTGACTGCTGCTGGAACTGGCTGTATGGCGGCATTGGATGCTGAACGGTGGTTGACTCAAGAAGGAATCGTATAATGGATTTCAATCCTCCTAAGACACAAGTTCTGTTTACTAAACTTAATGAAAACATATTGAAATACCCCCTCAGTATTTTTACAATTTTTTATCGAAAATCTAATAAAAAATTACCACATTTGCACCGCTTTGAAAAATAAAAATTTTCAATAAAACAATTATTGCAACTGCTTATGTGGTCGCCACAGAGGGGCTAAATGTCGGTAGTCAATTAATTATTCCCCCGATTTTTCGGGATAAAAATCAACTATAATATGGCAACACGTTTTAGAGCAGGCGTTCTACATGGTCAAGAAGTGAAAGACCTTTTAGATTACGCCAATGCGAATAATTTCGCCCTTCCAGCGGTCAATGTGGTCAGCAGCAGCACCATAAATGCTGTGATGGAGACCGCAAAAGCAGTTAATTCACCTGTGGTGATTCAATTTTCAAACGGCGGTTCTGCTTTCAATGCAGGTCTCGGCTTGAGCAATGATGGTCAAAAAGCAGCTATACTTGGCGGCATTGCTGGAGCGATGCACATACATACATTGGCGAAAGCTTATGGCGTAACGGTTGTTTTGCACACTGACCATTGTGCTAAAAAATTACTTCCGTGGATTGATGGTTTGTTGACAGCCAGTGAGGAGTTTTTTGCGTTGCGTGGTTTTCCTTTGTATTCATCTCACATGCTCGACCTTTCGGAAGAGTCAATTGAAGAGAATATGGAAATATGCGAAAAGTACTTCGAGCGAATGTCAAAAATGGGTATGACACTCGAAATTGAGTTGGGTGTAACAGGTGGTGAAGAGGACGGTGTGGATAATTCTGATGTCGATAATTCTAAATTATACACTCAGCCATCAGAAGTAGCTTATGCATATGAAAAGCTGTCGGCTATTTCACCGAATTTCACGATTGCAGCGGCATTCGGCAACGTTCATGGCGTCTATAAACCGGGCAATGTGAAGTTAGAACCGAAGATTTTGAAAAATTCTCAGGAGTTTGTGAAAGAAAAATATGGCTTGGGTTCAGATGTGCCTATTAATTTCGTTTTTCATGGTGGTTCAGGTTCGAGCCGCGAGGAGATTCGGGAGGCTATAGAATATGGTGCTGTAAAAATGAATATCGATACTGATATGCAATGGGCATATTGGGATGGCGTTCGTCAATATGAGGCAGCTAAACATGATTATTTACAAGGTCAAATTGGTAATCCGGACGGCGAAGATAAGCCAAACAAAAACGTTTATGACCCTCGTAAATGGGTTCGAGCAGCTGAGAAAAATTTTGTTGAGCGTTTGAAAGTGGCGTTTGAAGATTTGAATTGTATTGACCGGAACGCCTAAAATTGATTTCAAGAAAGAGTTAAAAAAAAATAAAAATTAAATCAATATTCTGGTTTTAACAACCGTTACTTTTTATCTTTAATTCGTCTGAAACCATGTCTATCTATTTAGTCATTAAAATATTTTTTCACATAAAAAACATCCAATAATATGTCTATTCAAGCCAAATATCAATCAGTCTTAAACCTCGGAGAAGAACTGGGTGCAAAAGACGGAACCGTTAAAGAGGAAAACGGTGTTTTAACAATCACAGGTACTGTTCATACCGAGTATGAAAAAAATCAGTTGTGGGATCAAATTAAAGAGGTTGGCGGTGCTACGCCATCTGATCTTATAGCTGACATCAAAGTAGAAACGTCTGATTATTATGCCATTTACACTGTTAAAAGCGGTGATACTTTGGGCAAAATCGCTAAGCATTTCTACGAAGAGCCGAAGAAATACACTCAGATTTTCGAGGCGAATACAGACGTTTTGGATCATCCTGATAAAATTGAAGTTGGTCAAATATTGAAAATTCCTTTTGAGGCATAATCCTTTTTTAATGATGAATGATGAATGATGAATAATATGTTGATATTCAGTTAGTTAGTTCATTTAATTTAATGTCATCGGTCTATATTTTAATAGAAAAAGCGGTTGAAATTTAACATTTCAGCCGCTTTTTGATTTTATACTGAGGGGGTATTCATCATTCATCATTCATCATTCATCATTTTCAAATCATTTATCACTTTTTACAGATGCCAATGGTTCTACGATACGCGTGTATTCAGTTGGGTTTTTCATCTCAAAAATATCAGGTATATATATTTTCAACTTCACGGTTTCGATACATAATTTATCCCGATTTTTTAGAAGTGGGCGCATATCCAATACATAACGCAAAGTTGTGTAAGGAAAATTATTTTCAAAAATAATATTATAACGCCCTTCTTTAATGACAATTTTCAACAAATCCAAACTTCCACCATCCAATTGAGTGGTGGCTTCTATCATGAGTTTATTTTCATGATGCCAAGGTATAACTTCGATGTTATCCGTCAATTGGAGCTTAATCGTTGAAACTGAATCATTAACCATTAGATATTGATAAATGACTTTTTCAGCTTGAGCTGATAAGGTTTGGCAATGCATCAATAAAAATGCACCCAGTAAAATGGGGAATTTGATAGCCATTGTAAAAAAGTAATTTGGTAAATTAATTCATGGAAAAATAGTATTGTTATAGTGTTTCAATAGTACAAAAAATTATAAGAATTAGTTCATCCTGTAAGAAATTAGACGCATTAAATTTCATTTTTTAATTCAAAAAACTACCCATTATAATACCGCCGCCTATAACATCTTCACCTTCATAAAAAACGGCTGACTGTCCGGGAGCTACTCCTTTAACATTAGCAAAAAAGTCAACACTAATAGCCCCCTCAGTAAAAGCATGGTTTTTTATAAAAGATAACGCTCCGGGGTCGTTGTAACGTATATGAGTGACGGCTTCCATGCCTTCAAAAGGCAATTGAGCGTATTTTTGCATATTAATTTTCCCTACCGACATGCCATTGCGCATCAATTCATCCATCTCACCTAACACAACTGTATTAGAATCAGGCAAAATTTGAGTGACAAACATGGGTTGACCGAAGGCTTTACCTAAGCCTTTGCGTTGACCAATCGTATAAAATGGATAACCTTCATGCGTACCAATCACTTCACCTTTATTATTGACAAAATTTCCACCTCGAACTTGATTTTGTAGTTCAGGTACACGGCGTTTCAGAAAACCTCTGTAATCATTATCAGGCACAAAGCAAATCTCATAGCTTTCAGATTTTTTAGAAAACTCTTCATATCCTGCTTCAAAAACATACGCCCGTACAGCCGGTTTTTGCATTTCTCCCAATGGAAAACGCGTCCTATTCAAGCACTCTTGCGTCAAACCCCAAAGCACGTAGCTTTGGTCTTTTTTCATATCTGCCGATTTGGAGATATATTTCCTATTGTTTTGCTCATTAATAATGGCATAATGACCCGTTGCTATAAATTCACAATCCAGTGCATCCGCCCTTTTGAGCAAAGCACTCCATTTAATATGTGTATTGCACAACACGCAGGGGTTAGGCGTACGCCCTGCGAGGTATTCGTCCACAAAATTATCAATCACGTAATCGCCAAATTCCTCTCGAATATCCACTATAAAATGATGGAAGCCCATTTTGACAGCTACCGCCCTTGCATCGTTGATGCTATCCAAACTACAACAGCCCGTTTCCTTTTTTGAACCGCCACTGTTCGCATAATCCCATGTTTTCATAGTGATACCTACTACTTCATACCCTTCATCATGGAGCATCATAGCGGCTGCTGTACTGTCAATACCTCCACTCATAGCTACTAACACTCTTCCTTTTTTACTCATTTAATCAATGTTTAACGTACCCTAAAAGATTTAGAATAACCAATTTTTATTTTGAAATTTGATGCAAAAATACGTATAATTACAATAAAATTTTGTAAAAAAATACAATCTTCTGCTTAAAATACTTGCATAGTAAAATAAAACGTTCTAATTTAGCGTTTGTAAATGGTAACATACTAATAAAAAACATACATTATGAGTAACTTAAAAACTGTTCTAACAGTCCTCGTGAGCCTAATTGCGTGGTCGGTCTCAGCGGCACAGGAATACGGCATAGCATCCGTCTATTCTACAAAATTTCAAGGCAACCGCACTGCCAGCGGTGAAATATTTAATCATAAAAGTTATACTGCTGCCCATAGGACGCTCCCTTTCGGCACTCTCGTAAAAATCACCCGCACTGATAACGGTAAGTCAGTCGTCGTTCGTATCAATGATAGAGGTCCTTTTGTAAGTGATCATGTCACTGATATATCCAAAGCTGCTGCTGTCAAACTTGAATTTGGTGGCAACGAAGATGTTCGTGTTAAAATAGAACAAGTCAATGATCCTAAAATTCAAATTGGATCAACGGGTTTTCTTCCAAAACGCGATAGCCCAACGCCTCTTCTGAATACAACATCGGAAAGCCGTTCGACCATTGAAAACTCAAAGGCTGTGCCTATGCCCGACCCTGCCGAATACGTTTTGTCGAAAGGTGTAGAAGAGCCTCGGTCAGTGCCCCGCGAATATCGGATTGTTCCAAATAAAAATGATAAGACTATTGTAGCTTCAACCGCTGCAACAAAAAAAAATCCTGCACCCATCGTAACATCTAAATCTGTTACGGCTAAGCCTATTCAAAGAAATGGATTCATTTCTTTGAAAATGAATAAGCCCGATGCCTCTGCCGGTTATGCCATACAAGTAGCATCCATGTCAAAGCATGATAATATGATGAAAAAAGTGGATAATTTGGACAATCAGTTCAGCAATGTTTTCGTGAGTATGGTTTTAGGTAAAGATGGTGACCCCGATTATAAAGTTATGTTAGGTC
This sequence comes from Saprospiraceae bacterium, assembly GCA_043754475.1. Lineage (GTDB taxonomy): Bacteria > Bacteroidota > Bacteroidia > Chitinophagales > Saprospiraceae > JAAFJT01. The sequence goes on from JAYUUR010000047.1 coordinate 16,881, forward strand.
CTTTTGCCAGCCATGATGCTGCATCTAATTATTTAAAAACAGTCAAAAGGAAAAACATAGATGGCTTCGTTGTCAATCTAAAAGGGAATAAATAAAAGGTTAAGTTCGGAAAAATGGGAGGTTGTTTCAAGGTTTTGCAATTTGGATATTTTCAAACATGCAACTCTCTCGAAGCAGCCTTTTTAGTTTCTAAGAATTTAAAACATCATCTATTATTCTTTGTTTAAATAAAATATAATTTTACAAATTCTTAATAAAATAATTAATTGACACCTCTTAATATGAACAGTAAAAAACCTACTAAATCGTTTTGTTTGTTTGGATTAAAAAATGGTATGGCTGATATAGCCGCATTAACTGTAGCAGTTATAATTTTCATTTCTATCAATTCATGTGTAGTTATTGAAAACAAATATTCAAGCGTAGCTCCTGGGATTTGGCGGGCAGTTTTGCAACTGACGCCTAATACTATTTCTCCCAATAAAAAAGGTGAGCCATTGCCTGAAAAAATGAATATGAAATTTGAGGAAGCGACTGAGGGGGAGCTACCTTTTCTTTTTGAAGTAAAATATAGTAATGATACTTTATTTAAAATTGCCCTTATGAATGGAGACGAACGCATTTGGGTAGCAGAGGAAGATATTACGATTGGGCGCAATAAAGAAACTGGAAAAGATACGATTTTGATTAAATTCCCTGTTTTTGGTTCGTTTATCAGAGCCATTTATCGGGAGCGGGTTATGGAGGGCGAATGGGTTGTACCAGCTAAAAGTTTTTCGATACCATTTATTGCCCATTATGGTCAAAGCCATCGGTTTACGACTTTGACAAAAAAACCGACAGCCGATTTGACAGGCAATTGGGAATGTACTTTTGATCTTAATAATGAAAAACCCTATAAAGCAGTAGGAGAATTCAAGCAAATCGGCAATATACTGAGGGGTACATTCCGAACTGAAACGGGTGATTATCGTTTCCTCGATGGCGAAGTTCAAGCGGATAAATTTTATTTATCTTGTTTTGATGCTTCACATGCCTTTTTATTTGAAGGTAAAATTAAGCCCGATGGTACGCTCAATGGCTTATTTCGGAGCGGCATTAGTGGGCAAGAAGTGTGGGAAGCTAAGAAAAATGAGACGTTCCAACTGAGGGATGCCAATACGCTGACCACTTTAAAAAATGACAATCAGAATATTGATTTCACTTTTCCAAATGCAGAAGGCAAGCCTGTTGGACTAAAAGATTATAACGGTAAAGTAAAAGTCATTCAAATAATGGGTACTTGGTGCCCCAATTGTCGGGACGAGACGAATTTCTTAATTGATTATTTGTCGAAAAATCCGAACAATAATTTAGCGGTTATGGCATTGGCATTTGAAAGAAATGCTGATATAGCAGCTACTCAAGTTGCCACTTATAAGAAAAAAATGAATGTCCCATATGAAATATTGATAGCTGGTACAACCACAAAGAAAGACGATGCCGCCAAAGCATTGCCTTGGTTAAATGAAGTAGTGGCTTTCCCAACCATGATATTTTTAGATAAAAAAAATAAAGTTAGGCGCATTCATACAGGTTTTGATGGACCCGCAACAAGTAAATATAGTGAATTTGAAAAAGAATTTGATATATTAGTAAAAAAAATGTTATCGGAATAATTTTTGTTAAACTTCCATTTTGATATTAAATTTGTAAAATATTCATTTTCTGTATAAACTGATCCATTTCAATTTGATAAATTTATAATACCCATTAATTATGACAAAAATTATTCTCGCTTATTGCATTGAAAATCAATTTGTTGCTGCAAAAGTTGCCAACGCGTTATCTTCAAAAACGGATATTGAAAAAGTAATATTTGATAGCGACAACGGTATTGCTTTATTGCAAAAACAATCGCAAAATAATTCAGCGCATGTATTATTGCTGGTAAGCGACAATTTTTTGAAATCAGAAAATTGTATGAATAATGCTTTACATATTTTACAAGATTTAGGCAATCAAAAACGCTTGATGCCTATTATTACTGAGGGGGTCTATTCAAAAGATGGCAATAGTCAATTTTTTAATGTTCCCACTTCATTCGAACGCGTGAGCAATGTTATTCAATATATGAATCACTGGCAGGATAAGTATCTTGAATTGCGTCGCGTCAAACCTACAAGCGACGAGGATTTTGAGTTGTCAGAAAGAG
>JAYUUR010000048.1:0-6292 GCA_043754475.1 Saprospiraceae bacterium
AAACATGAAATAGAGTAAAGTAACTAAGAGCAAAGTGGCAACTGCTAAGATGATGAAAAACTTTTTCATGTCTTGTGCATCTTTCACTTTTCTGTTACCTGTGCGTGGTGTGTCGTGGATTTGGGTAGGCGGATGATGTATTTTCTTTTTTGCCATAGTGAAAGCGTTTGTTTCGTTAAGAATATTATTTTCGGAATAAAATAACGCTATTTTAAGCATGAATCCAAATTTATCCATGAGTTATTTGTTCATCAAATAAATAAAAAATGCTAACAGTAATGCGCCGATAATCAGCACCAAGATGAATTGCTGAGTGTCCTTTTCTTTGTTCTTCCCTTTAGACGGCTTACGAGTTGTCCGCCTTTTTTTAATGATGCCTCTACTCGTTTTTTTAGCAGACATAAATTGATATTTACTTTGAATAATATGACTGCTATCAATTATCTGAAGTTTGATGTAGGTTATACCAGTCAATACGCCTTGAAAGGTACATGACAATGGCTAATGTAACGAAAATACCAATACTTCCGATAAGCAAAGCGTAGTCTTTGAGTTGAACAATTGTAAAAATGAAACCATAAAGAATTAATAAAATACCGCCAACAAGACTCGCTAATCGCCTATCTTTCAAAACAGCATTTGAATAAGTTGAGATAAGTCCGATTGTCATAATTGCAGCGAGCCAATATGCTTTATCAAAATTGATATGCTCAGAAAATGCTATCAAAAGCGAAAAAAAGATACATAATGCCAAGCCAATGAGTAAATATTGAAGAGGGTGAACAGCCCGTCGATTGAGTATTTCGATAAAAAAGAACACTAAGAAGGTCAAAACAATTAGAATAAAAGCATATTTTGCCGTACGCATCGTTTTTTTATAATGATCTGTTGGTAAAAACAAATTAACGCCAAAAGTCGTCTTTTCGATATTGTTATTAGCACCTGTCCAACTTTGAGGGTAATTGCGATTGAGGTGCAACACTTTCCAAAAAGCTGAAAATCCATTTGTATCACTCACTTCACGACTATCAGGTAAAAAAGCTCCATCAAAACTCGGTGTTGTCCAATTTGATTTCAATGTTACTTTGGTTTCTTTACCTACAGGCGCGAAAAAAATCTTTTGAGACCCTTTAAGAATTATATCGAAACTAAATTTATAGCTTGTAATACCGTCTATATTGAGAGCTATACCAGCACTGATGCCTGTTTGTATGACATCATTTGAAGCAATTCCCGAATTAAAAGAACTTTGCGTTGAATTCCAATTAAGTTTGATTTGTTCTTCAATGCCTCTCAAATCGCTGATTCCCAAACAGATGTAAGCATCTTTGAGTATAAAATTTTCTTTAGTGATGTTGAGTGCTTGATTGTCAATAGGTACAAATTTACCATCAAAACGAATTTTTGAATTATAAACAACGACTTCATAAAAACTTCGATAGCGTTTTTCGGGCATGAGTTCACCATCAATAATCAATTCATCAGGTAGGAAATGTGCATAACGCGTCACTTTAATTATCTTATTGGAATCGTCTTTTTCATAGCTGAAATAAGGGATGGTTAAAATAAGTCCAATGAGGGTTTGACTTTCACCCCATTTTGACCCGACTTCTTGCGACGCTTCCTCCTGCCGCGCTTGTCGTTCTTGAATCAAACTTTGAACCATCCAAGTAGGGATAATAAGAAGGAAAGTCAAACCTCCGATGATTAAGGCTTTGGTAAAATAACGATTACGTTCGACAATTGAAGGTAAGGGCTTATTAGATTGTGTTTCCATAATATGATTGAGAAGATAGATGATATTATTTTCACAAATCTAAAAATTTATTTTTACAAAATACGCATCTTTAAGTATGTTTCTATGAGTTTAAAACGATTACTTCATAATCAAACGCCGCCATTCGGGGTGCCTTTTGATATAAGTGGCAACAAAAGGACACATTGGAATAAGCCTCAAGTTTCTTTCTTCAATATCTTGCAACACTTGCAAAACCAGTGAAGAGCCTATCCCCTTTCCTTCCATCGCTTTAGGCACTTCTGTATGTGTTAAAAATATCTCGCTGGCTGTTGACAGCACATACTCTATAAAAGCGACATCGTTGTTGATATTTATTTCATATCGCTTATTTTCTCGCTTGTCAATCAATTCATATTCTGCTGCATTCATCATGTTGAATTTATTGGATGATTTAAAAATTGTTTTCTGTCAAAGGACAGTGTAAAGTCTTATAAACAGGAGAGTCTTGTAAAATGTTTTTCTAATTATTTGAGCGGTTTCTTAATTTCTAATTCCTAATTCCCTTCATAACTATAATGCCCCTTAATAACAAACTCAAAAAGACAATCCGACAACTCCTGCCCACGCCCGATATTATGCACGATTAAATAACGCCGTTTATCGTTTGAAAGTTTGTTGACGACGATGCCGATATGCGTCAAATTGCTTTCTAAATTCCAAGTGACGATATCGCCGGGTTGATAGTCAGCACCATTTTGAGTGATGGGCTTTATTTTTCCATGCCTTGAAAAAAACGTCATGAGATTGGGTACACGCCGTTGGGATATTGTATGCTGAAATAGGTAGGGTCATACTCAACTTTATCGCGCGTCAGACTGAGAGCAGCGGCTGATAATTTTAAAGCGAAACTTGCCTTTGGAGAGAGTGTATCTTCTATAGCTACGGTTTGAGCTTGGCTTGAGTAGGATGGTTGATGTATGGCGGTTGAATTATTTTTACAGCCAATTGTTATCAACAAGAAGGTAATTATGAAGCAGGTTATCTTTTTCATCGTCAATACTGAGGGGGTCAAGTATTTTTATTATACTTAAAAAATAGTTTATTAAAATTGAAAGTTGAGTTCTTCGATTTACGTTTGCCCCCTAACCCCCAAGGGAGCAAATTGACATCGAAGGTTTTCAATTCCTACCCCAATATTTCAAATGCCAAAAAGGAATATCCCAACTCAAATTGAGATTGAAACGATACTGAAATTTTTTCAATAAAATAGATTCCTCTTTGATGGCATATAAACGCGGTTGTGCTTGATAGCCTAAGCCAATATTCAGAGGGCTGTTGAAAATGCGCCCGAATTGGAGGAACAAACCAGGTGAAAAAATATTGCTCAATTTCACTTTAGGAATGCTGTCCGTACTGTTCGTGAATCTAAATCCCGCTATCGCACCCACATCAATAAGGCTGGCAAATAATTGAATCGTATGCGGTGCAATAAAGCCACCAAACGATTGCATGTCCGTCAAAGCATATTTGGGTTTGCGTTTAAAACCATAACTTAAATTGAGCCCGATGGGTGCGGATATGCTGAAATAACCGACTGAATCTTTCTGACCAAAGGTTTTTTGCAAGCCGATATAGCTATTCAACGCCAACAACCAACCCGATTCTTTCACGTGCGTACCGCCCGAGGAGGTCATGGTGCTTTCCAACAAATCAGCGACTTCATCACTTGTTTTGGCTAAAACTAAGGACGCGGCAAATAAACTATATTTGATAAATTTTTTCAGAGCGTAATTTTCATAAGGTCTTTTACCCAATGAATCATCATCGACATATATTTTATCTATTAAAACAGGGGTTTGCTTGTCCATAAAATATGTACCAGTGTACGCTTTATATTCTCTGACAGGTATCCATCTTTTTAAAGCATTTTGAGTATAAACACTACTAAAAGTGTCAATCCTCATAAACTTTTCTCCTTTTTTGACATATTGCGGTCTTGAATCTACGGCTTGAACAATATCCGCAATGTGCTGAATGGCAGCATGGTATTCACGTCCGCGCATTTCCGCATAGACGCGGGAGAGCGATTCAGCGATATAAATGCCTCTATACCACATTCGCGGCAAAGCTGAATTAGGCTCTAAAATCTCTTTAATGGTGGGAGCAAATTTCACTAAGGATAAAATATTTTCATACGACGAGACCATTTTATCCCAATACAATTTTCCGTCTTGTCCATCCGCTTTTTTCATTTCTTTCATGGACATTTCAATGGTATTCACTCGCCGCATTAAGCCTTGCACATAGTTGCGCATATTGTAAAAATTATCCCTTTTATCATACAACAAATTGATGTACTGCCGCAATGTTTTACCATCTTGAAAAGTAATAGGGATACCGTTTTCATCCGCTGCCAATTGATAAACAGTGCCCAGCCAAATATGTGCCCCTAAAGCATCGCCCTTGAAAAGTAGGTTCAAACTGTCCATGCCCCGCACCCAATAATGCGTAGAATCAGCATTTGTGGAGCGAAAAGCGGCGGAAATGAGTTGAACTATTTGAAGTCCTGCTTTCAAATCACGTCCTTCGCCTTCATCAAAAGCATCGCTAAAATGAATTTTTTCTATGATGTGTCCGGGGTGTTCATTGCGGATTAATCCATCAGTAATTTGCGAAACAGTGGTTAAAAAATCTCTGGCTGTTTGATTGCCCTTGAACATCCTCGCATATTTATCCGTTTCTAAAAGTGCGGTGGTATTAGCAAATATATTGGCTAAATCTTCCTCCATTTTTTGACGCAAACCTTCGATGTATTGATTGAAAACATAAATATCTTCATTAATCAATCGCAAACCATCGTAAGTATTTGGAAATAGCGTTTTCAATTCCACACTCCTATCCATTTCAGACTTCATTTTATCAAAAAACAAAGCGTTCATGTCTTGTTTAAACCGCTTGACAATGATTTTAGCAAAAGCATCGGCATAAATAGTGGCATTGAAATTACCGACTTTCGACAATACAGATGAATTGCCCATAGATTCTATACCCACATCCCTACTCGACATACTGATAGACTCACCAAATTCCCAAAAGTTTTCATCTCTAAATGATTTTTTAATAAATGTGTTGCCTATAAATGCTTCTTGAATATCTGTCGTTGATTTAATATCAACCAATTGCTTTGTTTCAAGTAAATAATCGCCGAGTATCTTATACATTTTGAGTTGTTGTTCACTGCTCGGATTTACAATTTTATTATAAGCTTTAATGCTATCTGCTAAAGTAAGTGCCGTATTATAAATGGGAAAATCAAGCGGTTGTTGCGCCCATATTTTTACCGAAAATAAAAAAACTAAATATAAAATGGCGATTTTCTTCATTCTGGTAGGAGGTTTAAGGTCAGTGTAATATTTATTTTCTTATATGCTTGAATGATTTCTGAAAACGGCATCACCCAAGTGCTGGTAGCGGAATTGGCAAACACAACCCCTATGAGCGCATTATCCGACACCCGCATCAACCACGACCCGCTATCGCCTTTATCAGAAATCCGTCTACATGAATCATCATCCATGCTGGAAGAAACGAAAGTGACATTTTCATATTTACCCAATTCCCAATTGCCTTTTTGATTGATTCTTCTGATAAAACCTTTAACTTTCTTTTTATTTCTATCATTGAAAAAATAGACCTCAGTACCTAAGTCAGCCTCCGAAATATCAATGAATTTTGTTGGTGAGTCAATGCGTTTGTTGTGAAATTTACCTGTTAGTTTTATCAAAGCAACATCCAATTTAGTGTTGAAAATAGCCGTCTTTTCATCAAAAACACCTATCGGTTCACCATTCTCTGAAACCACCTCTACAGATTCTTCGGGTAGAAATTGAGTAAAATCTGTATTGTTATGTTTGACGACGTGAAAACAAGTCAGTCCATAAATATCACCTTTGTCGGAAGATAATACACCGCCCATAGTCCCTTTTTCAGTAGGTCTTTTTTTATTGGCTATGAGCAAACCTGCATAATCCAATAATATGGGTGGCTCTATATTGGTTGTAGCAACGCTCGGTACTTCGGCTCTTGGAATAGACGCCTCGACAATCGTTATCAATAATGTATTATCGGCAGGCTTATGCGGTTGTTCTTTACTTTTTTCTTTCTTGATTCCTTGGCTTTTTTTACTCATTATTAAGTAGGTTTTAATGAAAAATCGTATAATTCATGGTTGAAAGCACCCCCTCAGTATTTTAAGCATTTTTAACATAAAACATACTGCAAAACATGTTTTTCAATTTAAAACAAATATACAATAAAAAAACAAAACACCTTAATGCTCGAAATCTTGACATCAAAACATTGGAGTTAAAGCCTCACTATTTGAGATAACCATATATTTTCGTATGAATTAGGTTTTAAATACCGCTGTTACTGGATATCATTCAAAAAATTCACAATTTTCAATCAAAGAACGGGATGGCTCGTCAATGGGTGTGTCACCCTTTATAGTGTATCAAGTAAGTCTTTAACTTCAAAGTTCTAACTATTTGATAA
>JAYUUR010000049.1:0-2141 GCA_043754475.1 Saprospiraceae bacterium
TGGTAAAGAACGTGCTTTGATTTATGTCTGTGGTACGCTTGTTTTTTTGTTTTTTTTGAAAAATTTATTCCGCTACCTCGCATTATTTTTCATGACGCCTCTGCGTACAGGCGTGGTGCGCGACCTTCGTCAATCACTCTTTGAAAAGACCCTCCGCTTACCCCTCAGTTATTTCAGCGAAGAACGTAAAGGCGACCTCATCAGCCGCATTTCCAACGACGTTTTGGAGGTAGAATGGAGCATTTTGAACGTTTTAGAAACCATCGTGCGAGAGCCGTTGCTCATCATCGGAGCCATATTTATGATGCTCTATATTTCCCCAGCTTTGACCCTTTTTGTTGTGTTATTAATCCTCGTCACAGCCGTTATTATTGGCGGCATCGGGCGTTCGCTCAAGAGGGAATCGGCTATGACGCAGAAAAAAATGGGCGATATGATGTCTGTTTTGGACGAAACCTTAGGCAGTGTTCGAGTAATTAAAGGATTTAATGCAGAAAATTATCAAAATAATAAATTCCAAACAGAAAATAATATGTTCCGGAATGCGATGACTCAAGCCCTTCGCCGTCGGGATTTATCATCGCCGTTGACGGAATTTTTAGGCATTGCCATCGTCTGTTTCCTCGTTTGGTTTGGCTTTAAACAGGTGCAAAGCAATGGCTTGACGCCTGAGAAGTTTATCGCCTTTCTGTATGCCTTTTTTACCATTATTGACCCTGCCAAATCGTTTTCAAATGCCTATTCTCACCTTCAACGAGGCAGGGCGGCGATTGACCGCATCAATGGAATTTTAGGCGCAGAGGATACTATCATTGACCCTCCAAATCCGACCCCCCTCAGTCATTTTACTCAAAATATAGTGTATAAAAACGTTTCATTTAATTACAGAAATGATGATAAACAAATTTTAAAAAATATCAATTTGACAATTAAAAAAGGTCAAATTATCGCCCTCGTAGGCGCGTCAGGTGCAGGAAAATCGACGATAGCCGATTTATTGCCGCGTTTTTATGATGTAACTGAAGGGGCTATTTTAATTGACGGTATTGATGTTAAACAATTGAAAATCAAGGACTTACGAACACTCATGGGCATCGTAACGCAAGAAGCCATACTATTCAACGATACTATTTACAACAACCTTGTTTTCGGTTTAGAGGGTGTAGATGAAACGGCTGTCATAGCGGCTGCAAAAGCGGCTAACGCGCATGAATTCATAATTTCTATTCCCCCCTTTGGGGGTAAGGGGGCTGGGGGGTATATGACGAACATTGGCGATAGAGGTACAAAATTGAGCGGCGGACAACGCCAACGCCTCACCATTGCAAGAGCACTTTTGCGCAATCCTGAAATTTTAATTTTAGATGAAGCCACGTCTGCTTTAGATTCTGAAAGTGAAAAATTAGTGCAAGATGCCTTAGTTGAATTAATGAAAAATCGCACGGCTATCGTCATTGCACATCGCCTTTCTACAGTGCAACACGCCGATGAAATCATCGTTATGAAAGAAGGTGAAATCATAGAAAGAGGTACTCATTTTGAGCTTTTTGAAAAAGGTGGTGAGTATCGAAAATTGGTAGAATTGCAAGGATTAAAATAACAGCAGAGCGTAAAACTGTAAAAAAATGTCATAAAAAATTTTAATTTAGTGACTTTTAAATATATCTTTTTAGAGGCACATTATTTCTTAATACCTCAATTTTATTATTGTTTTATTAATTTATGTTATCGAAATTTGAAATAATTGCACTTAATGCTTAACATTTGTTAATTTAATTGTCCTTTTAGTTGTTTGTATTTGTCAATTGTTCAACATTTTATTAAATTTGTGACATACTAATTAATTATAAGCTTAATGACATGTCAGTTGAAAAATTGAAACAACATATCCGTGAAATTATAGACATTGAAAATAATGAACTGGATCAAATAACCTCAGCCTTTAAATTGGTAAAATATCCACCAAAAAAACTCATTTTAAAAAAAGGTCAAGAGTGTAATTTCTATGCTTTCATCAATAAAGGATGCTTAGTTTATTACAGTAAATTTGATGAGAAAGAGCGGGTCATTAATTTTCCAAGAGAGGGCTGGTGGATAGGAGATTTAGACAGTTTTTTAAGTCATACACCTTCTAATTTTTA
>JAYUUR010000050.1:0-2138 GCA_043754475.1 Saprospiraceae bacterium
TACTTTGAAAAAATTGTTGAATGATCCGAAAGCCATCAATGCTAATTTTGCGGAATACCTCAACGGTTTTAGTGAGAATGTACAGGATATTATTGGCAAATTTAAATTCCGTAATCAGCTCGAACGCTTCGAGGAAACTGGCATTACCTTCGCTTTGATTGAAAAATTCTGTAATCCAAAAGTGGAACTCAGCCCTGATAAAGTGTCGCCCATGGCGATGGGTTATATGTTCGAGGATTTGTTGAGGCGGTTTAATGAAAAAACCAATGCCGCCGCAGGGCGACATTTTACACCCCGTGAAATCATTTCATTGATGACGCATTTGGTGTATTTGCCTGTCAAAGATAAAATTCAACAAGGGACTTATTTGGTGTATGACCCTTGCGCGGGTTCGGGAGCGATGCTCACGCAATCCAAACTTTTTGCTACTGATACTGAGGGGGAGGTAAAATCCAATGCGACATTTCACTTGTACGGACAGGAAAACACGGGCGAAATGTACGCCATTTGTAAATCCGATATGCTTCTAAAAGGTGAAGACCCAGACAAAATCAAATTCGGCTCTACTTTATCCGAATATGGTTTTGACCCCGATTTGCGCTTTAATTTTATGCTCACCAATCCGCCCTATGGCACGACTTGGAAGCAAGACCAAGACAACCTCAACGTCGGTACGGATAAAAAAATCTCTATCGTGGACAAGCGTTTTAACTTGCCCGTAAGCGATTTTGAAGGCAATAAAACAGTGACTTGCTTGACTTCTCGCTCCAATGATGGGGCAATTGATGTTTATGCTCCATATGTTGTCTAAAATGAAAGACCCTAAAGATGGTGGCAGCCGCATTGCTTCAGTTCACAATGGTTCGGCACTTTTTACGGGCGATGCGGGCAGTGGCGAGAGTGGTATCCGTCAATATATCCTCGAAAATGACCTTTTGGAATGTATCATTCAATTGCCCAACGATATTTTTTACAATACGGGTATTGCCACGTATGTCTGGATTATCTCAAATGTGAAAGAGCCTAAGCGACAAGGCAAAGTGCAACTCATCAACGCGTCCTCCTCTGCTTTTTATCAAAAAATGCGGAAATCATTGGGCAGTAAGCGCAATGAACTGACCGCCGAACACATCCTCAAAATTCAAGATTTATACTTTGATTTTTCGGAAAATGAATACAGTAAGCTATTTGACAATGAGGATTTTGGATTTTATCAAATTACGGTACATCAACCGCAGCGAAATACTGAGGGGATCATCATTTTAGATAAAAAAGGCAAACCGACTTCGGATTCTGCTTTGAAAGATATTGAAAATGTGCCGATGAAAAAAGGCATCAAACGCAGCATTTTGATTGATGATTATTTCAGAAAAGAGGTATTACCTTTTTCAGCGGATGCATGGTACGATGCTGATAAAATGAAAATTGGTTACGAAATCGCTTTCAATAAGTATTTTTATCAATACGAAGGTTTGCGCCCTTTGAGTGCCATTGCTGCTGATATTTTGCTTTTGGAACAAGAGACGGACGGGCTTTTGAAAGAAATTATTGAATGACGTTCGGGAAACTTTAAAAGTTTCCTGAACGCGAACGTGAGGAAAATTTTTACCTTGCAACAAAATTATTAAGCAGAATGGAAGAATTAAGAAATTTACCAATCGGTCAGCAATATTTTGCGAATATTCGTAAAGACAATGGTATATACGTTGATAAGACCCGTTATATCTATGATTTATGCCAACCTTTAAATAGAAGCTATTTCCTTTCTCGTCCTCGCCGTTTTGGTAAATCATTGACCATTGATACGATAGCAGAATTGTTCTCAGGTAATCGGGCTTTGTTTGAAGGGCTTTGGATTGCCGACAAGTGGGATTGGACGCAAACGTTTCCCATTATTCGATTTTCATTCGATAAAATAGGGCATCAAAGTGGGTTTAATGAGGCTTTACTCAAAGCCGTTAATAAAATAGCCGCCAGTTTTGACTTGTTGATAGAAGAAACAAACCCAGGGCTTGCCTTCAATGAACTGATTGAAAAAGTCGTCCAAAAAACGGGTAAACAAGCCGTTATTTTGATAGATGAATACGACAAACCCATAGTGGATTATATTGACCCTTACGATTTGGTGAAAGCCAATG
>JAYUUR010000051.1:0-6277 GCA_043754475.1 Saprospiraceae bacterium
CGTCCACCTTTTGGCTTTGAAAAATGAACGGCTAAAGCCTAAACTATATTTAACAATTTGCCTCCACCATAAATGGTGGAGTTATAGATTGAAAAAAGGTAATCATAATCAGCATTTTACATATTCTTAAAAATGATGTTGATGCACATGCCCCAGCCCCCAAAGGGGGAGTCAATTGGAATAAATTGAACGAATTAGATTTTTACATTTTTTGAAATTAATAGTAATATAAAATAACAGATTTCTAACTACTTCCAAACGACTCCCCCTTGGGGGCAGGGGGGCAAACGCAAAAAAATTATTGCAAATTTTGAAAAAAATGCAATTTTAAATCAATCAATACCTCAATAATATTTCCATTTTTTAAAATATAGCCTTATTTTATTTCATTAAATAATCGTTTTAAAGTAAATACATTTGTTTTGTAGAATTTCGACAAAAAATTTATATAAAACAACTTCAAATTCAAAAGTTTCCCTAAATTAGCTGCAAATATTGCAATTTTTAAATTGTTATAATCAAAGCGTAAGACCCCAATCTTAAATCGCGCTTGACCTACCTTTTCTATCTATTTATTTAACCAAATTCAATCTCAAATTGTATGAAAAAAACAATTTACACCTTATTTATTGGTCTATTCTTATTCTGTACACAGGTTCTGACAGCACAAAAAGTGACGGGTACAGTCGTGGCAGAGGAAGATGGTCAAGGCGTGCCGGGGGCTACGGTGCTTGTGAAAGGCTCAACGACTGCCACTGTCACTGACATTGATGGTAAATTTGAGATTGCCGCCACCAACGGGCAAACGCTGATGGTTTCGCTGGTAGGCTATCAGCCACAGGAAATTGTGGTGACTCAATCCGTTATCAACGTAGAACTCAAAGGCGGCACACAGCAACTGGGCGAGTATGTTGTAACAGCTTTGGGTATCAAAGAGGAACAGCGTAAAATTAACTACAATGTGCAACAAGTGAGCGGCGAAGAACTTGCTGCTACACAACGCGACAACTTTTTGGACGCTTTGCAAGGGCGCGTATCGGGTATCATGGTGACCTCGTCAAGCGGGGCGATTGGCTCTTCTACGATGATTCAACTGAGGGGTGCCTCGTCTATTGGTGGTAGTAACCAACCGCTGATTGTTGTAGATGGTTTGCCGATTGACAACACGACTTTCTCGCAAGGGGCATTATTCACGGATCAACCGAACCGTCAAAATGATTATCAAAATCGGGCTGCCGATATTAATCAGAATGATATTGCAACAATCACGGTATTGAAAGGTCCTGAAGCGGCGGCACTTTATGGCAGTCAAGGTTCTTCGGGAGCCATTGTCATCACGACTAAAAAAGGTACTAAAGGACGTAGCAAAATCAATTATGACAATGCTTTCAATTTTGATAATGTCTATCGAATCCCTAAAATTCAGAATACCTACACACGCGGTATTGATGGAGTAGCAGCTGATGATGCTCGTTTTTTTGGTCCGGCTCTCGCACCCGGTCAAACGGTTTATAATAATTATAAAGATTTTTTTCAAACAGGCAAACGCCAAGCGCATAATCTATCATTTGAATCAGGTTCAGACCGTTTGAGCTACCGTTTTTCTACAAATTATGTAAAAAGAGACGGAACAATTCCAAATACAGGTTCAACGGTTTTAAATGCCCGTTTAGCAGGTACTGCCAAGTTGTTGGAAAATTTGGAAGCCACTACTTCTATTGCTTTTATCAATACTCAACTGACTAAATTGCCGTATTCGGGCGAAAGAGGTACAATTACCAATCTATTTCGCTGGCCCTTCTATGAGGATGTTCATAACTACCTCAATCCTGATGGTACGCCGCGTAGGTTGCAACCGAGCATCGGCAATTTAGAATATGATAATCCTCTTTTAGGTTTGAATACCATTATTAATAAAGATAAGACGCGGCGGACGCAATCTAATTTTGGATTGACATGGACAGCTACGCCGTGGCTGTCATTTACAGGGCGTTTTGGTGTGGATGCATATAGCACTATCGGCAATTATTTCAGCCCGCCGACGGTTGTTCAACCTGCCAATGCTGCTCGAGGTTCGATAGAAAATTTTAATGAAAATAGCCTTTTATTGAATGGCAACTTTTTAGCAACTATTAAAAAGAACTATAAAGACTTTGGATTTTCGTTTGTAGCAGGTTCTGCCATTGATGATAGAAACTATGAAGTAGTGTCAGTTTATGGTGAAAAACCGTATGACCCGAACTTTAATAGTATCAATAATTTTGATCCGACAACGATGCGGAACAAGCAGACCATTAGGCGCAACCGCCTTTTAGGTGTGTTTGGTAAAGCAGATTTAAGTTTTAAAGATATGCTTTTCGTAACGGTGACAGGTCGAAACGACTTTTCTTCTACACTGCCAGTTGCTAATCGCTCATATTTCTACCCCTCAGTATCAGCGGGTTTTGAGTTCTCTCAATTGCTCAAAGATGTAAAATGGTTGAGTTATGGAAAATTGCGCGTGGCTTATGCCAAATCAGGTAAAGATGCGCCACCTTATTTAATATCCCCTGCCTTAGCAGCTCAAGCGACTACGGGCGGTGGATTTATTTATAATTTCACTGGCGGCAATCCTAACCTCAAGCCTGAATTCGTAACAGGTAGAGAAGTAGGTGTTGAAATGCGCTTATTTAAAAGTAGAGCAAAAGTAGATGTGTCTTATTTCAGCAATGACCGCACTGACCAAATCGTATCACAACGCTTGAGCTACGGCACAGGTTTTATTTTCGGTTTGTTGAATGGCGGTTCGTTTGGAGTGAAAGGTGTAGAAGTTCAATTGAGTATCACGCCTTTCAAATCTAAAGATTTGACTTGGGAAGTTATCACCAATTTTACAAAAAACAAGACAAGCGTTATCAGCTTGCCGGCTGATGTGAATGAATATTACAACTCCGATTCATGGCTATTGGGCAATGCTCGGGCGAGTGCATTTTTACCAATTGATAAATTGAAAGCCAGTTTTCCTACTTTGAACCTTAATTTCAACGAAAGGGGTTCGGGTAGTGCTACGGCTGTCGGTGGATATAGTTATTTAAGAAATAAAAACGGAGATATACTTATTAGCCCATCGTCAGGCTTACCTGCTTTGAATACTAATTTCCTTCCAATAGGCGATCGTAACCCAGATTTTACAATAGGCATTATTAATAGTTTCGATTGGAAAGGTTTAGGATTTCGCTTCAATTTGGATGTTCGTAAAGGGGGTGATGTGTTCAATGGCAATGAATTCTATCTTTTCCGCGCAGGTTTGAGTACCCGCTTACTTGACCGCACACAGCCTTACACATTCAAAGGCGTATTGCGCGATGGAAAAGAAAATTCAGATGCACCCACATCCAATGCCATCCAAATTACGCCACAAACGCGCTCTGATTTTTATGCTTCTTTCCCTGAATCTGATTTCGTAGAGCGTGATATTAATTGGTTGCGTATCCGCGATATGTCGTTGAGTTATAAATTCCCAAAAACGGTTTTGAAAAAAGTGAAAAGCCTTCAAGCGTTGAGCTTTTTTGTAACAGGTACTGACTTGTTTATGTGGACTAATTATACAGGTGCTGATCCAGCTGTGAACGGTACGACTGCTACTTCAGGCGGCGTCGGTGCATGGGGTTTTGACTTTGGCAAAATAGGGGCTAATCGGTCGGTTTCGTTTGGCTTAAGGGCTACTTTACAATAAGATGAAAGACAATAGAAGTTTAGATAATAGATTTTAGACTGTTAAAGTGTTGATAGTCAATACTTTATAATAATTAAAAAACAATTTGAAATGAAAAAAATAGCAAAATATATTTTAATCGGTTCATTACTAACGGCTACAATAAGCTGTAGTGATTACCTCGATATTAATACTGACCCGGGCGTGCCGCAAAAAACGGATGCGGTGAATATATTGCCGCCTGTGTTGGCTCAAATGGTCAGGGGTGAATCTTTTGATGCGCGTTTCATCGGGCGTTATATTCAAAACTTTACCGTCAGTAATGTAGTAGGCGGCGACCAATATGAGCGGCATGGTTATGCTTCCGGTTCGGACGCTATGGGTGATATTTGGCGTTCCAATTATTGGTCAATTGGTACTAATATCGACCTCATGATTGATGATGCCACTTCAAAAGGCAATTGGGACATTGTCGGTGCTGCACAAGCTATCCGCGCTTGGAGTTTTCAAACAACGACCGATTATCACGGTGAAATTATCTTAAAACAGGCATGGGAACCCAATCGCTATGTTTTTGATTTTGATACTCAAGAAGATGTGTATGCTTATGTTGTCAAACTTTGCAACGAAGCCTTGGTGAATCTCGACCGTAAAGATGGTATCGCCCGTTTGAAAACAAGTGATCTGGTTTATCAAGGCGATGTAGAAAAGTGGAAACGCTTTGTATATGCTACGCTTGCGCGCAATGCTAACCATTTGAGCAATAAATCCACGCTTTACAAACCGGATGATGTTATTAAATATTGCGATTTGGCACTACAAGCCAATACGGATAATTTCGCCGTGCCTCACAACGGTAGCAGCACTGCTGATGCTAATTTTTATGGACCACTCCGCAATAATTTATCGCAATTCCGTCCGTCAACCACCATTATGAAATTGGTGGATGGCACCACGTTCGGAGGCGTTAAAGACCCACGCCCCGCTATTATGTTCGCAACTTCACGCGATACCGTATTTAGAGGGTTACCTATGTACACTGTTGATCCGAATGCTGCCAATTCTACCAAACGTATTCTAAATGTTTGGGGGCTTGAACCCGGCACAGCTATAGGCTCTACAGGTCGTTGGATTTTTGGAGACAAAGAACCGCATTATATTTTTACAGCCGCTGAAATTCAGTTTATGAAAGCCGAAGCGGCGTTTCGCAAAGGCGATAAAGCAGTGGCTTTTGCTGCATTCAAACAAGGTATTACGCTCCATATGCTATTCTGCAAAGTGACAACTGCCAATATCAACACCTATTTAGCCAGTGTAGCAGTGCCTCAAAAAGGGGATGATTTGAAAATGAGCGACATCATGCAGCAAAAATACATTGCCATGTATGGATTAGGCATCATCGAGACTTGGGTGGATTTGCGCCGTTTTAAATATGATACCAATATTTATACAACTTATGTTTTACCTATTGGAAATCAATTTTGGCCCGATAACAACGGTAAATTAGCCTACCGCGTTCGCCCTCGTTTCAATTCAGAGTATGTTTGGAATCGCGCATCGCTCGATAAATTCGGCGGTAATAATATCGATTATCATACTTACGAGACTTGGATTGTGAAGTAATGGTAAGAAAAATGAACGTTTGCCCCCTAACCCCCGGAGGGGGAACACCTTTGGAAGTATTAAAAAATAAGAACTAAAAGTTCAATACTTCCAAAGCGTTCCCCCTTCGGGGGTTAGGGGGCAAACCAAAACCAAAGCACCCAATTTTCAATTTTATCCAATGATCAAATATTCATCATTCAAAATAAAAAAAATGAAACTAAATATAAAAAATCTTATTTGTGCAGGATTATTCTGTAGTGCAGTTGTCGCTGTCAATAGTTGCGGCACTGAGGCAACACTCGACACCATAGCACCCGTTACTGAGGGGGCAAGGGTCAAATTCCTACATGCTTATCAAGCAGGACCGCCATTGGTCGTTTTTGTGAATGGCAAAAAGTTTTCTGCCGTTTTAAACAGCATCGCCAACGGACCTGATTCTATCGTATATGGCGGTACTTTCCCCGTAAATGATTATTCGGTTTTGCCAGCAGGTGCTAATAATTTTGAGGTAAAAACAACCACAGGTACCGTTGTAACAAGTTCAAATCTTACTCTTGAAAATGGAAAATACTATACCGTCATTGCAGCGGATACATTGCCCAATCCACGCCTTGTAACCATCACGGATGACCGTTCAGCCATCAAAAGTGAGAAAAAAACATACTTGCGGTTTGTCAATTTATTAATAGGAGGTTCTGCCACAGGGTACGATTTTATATTGCGTCGGCAAGGAGCATCAACATCGCTTGGCTCACTCAAATATGGCGAAGCAGGATCAGTCATAGAAATAGATCCTTATTTAGTAGGTTCTCCGAATGATACCATTTTCATTCGAGTTCCTGGTACTACATTCAATACTGTAATAGTCAATACAGGTACCAGTTTAACTTCAAATCGCCTTCGCACTTTTGTTTTGCGTGGTAAACCAAGTGCAGTAGGGCTTAATTCTATTACGAATAATTGAAAAAGTATCGTGGA
>JAYUUR010000052.1:0-2137 GCA_043754475.1 Saprospiraceae bacterium
TCAAATCAAAGCCAGACAAATCTAAAACTCGGTCAATTACAGTAGCAGCTAATTCTTCAAAAGTCTTTGGTTTGCTATAAAAACTTGGGGTGGCAGGGCAGATAATACCCCCTGCTTCGGTAAGGGTTTTCATGTTGTTAATATGAATAATACTGAGGGGGGTATCGCGAGGCACCAAAATCAGTCGGCGGCGTTCTTTCAAAATCACATCGGCTGCTCGTGTGACCAAATCATTGGAAACGCCCGTAGCGATGCGCGCCATTAAGCCCATCGAGCAAGGGCAGACAATCATCGTTTCGTATTTCGCAGAGCCACTGGCGAAGGGTGCCATGAAGTTCATTTTTTCATAAAATTTAAAATGCTCAGGCAACCACCCCTCACTTTCAAAGGGTTTTTCTAACTCAAATGCCCAATTGTACTTCGCATTATCGCTCATGACAATACCAACTGCTTCTATTTGATCTTGCAAATCAACCAATTTATCCAATAATACCTTCGCGTAAATAGAGCCACTGGAGCCTCCAACTGCTACAATTATTTTCTTTTTTGACATAAAACGTTTTTTTAATGAAATTTTAACGCATTAAAATTGAGCTGTATTTGCAAAATTGGTGTTTTTCAACGAATTTTGAACTTCTTTCTATTTTAAAAAAATTAATAAAATAAAATATTCATCATGAAAAAAATATTTCTACCTTCCCTGCTTTTTATCGCCGGAGCATTAGCTGTTTCAGCTTTCACTTTTCAGCAAAAAGAAGTAGTAAAACCTGCGGTCAAAGTGAATTGGTTGACGTGGCAAGAGGCTGCTGAATTGAACAAAAAAGTGCCTAAAAAGATTTTGGTCGATGTCTTTACCGAATGGTGTGGCTGGTGTAAGGTGATGGATAGAGAAACTTTTACTGATGAAAAAGTAGCCGAATACCTCACTAAAAACTTCTATTGCGTCAAGCTCGATGCGGAAATGAAAGAAACGATTGATTTCAATGGCCATAAATTTGAATACATTGCTAATCAAGGTCGAAATGGCGTTCATACACTGGCTTATTCGCTTTTAGATGGCAATATGGGCTATCCGTCTATTGTTTATTTGACAGCTACTTATGAGCGTATCGTCATTTCTCCAGGCTATAAAAAACCCGACCAATTGATGGCTGAATTGAAATATTCGTCTGATGAATTGTATAAAACAAAAAAATGGGATGAATACATGGCGGAATATCAAAAGACAACAGGAGGGAAATGATGAGTTATGAATGATAAATGATGAATGATGAATTTTTTGAATTCAGATTCATTTCTTTCACTTAAAAAAGACGAAGCGGTTTAAATCGCTTCGTCTTTTTTTTATATAATGACTTCAAACTCTTCTTCATCAATGGCTAAATGACGGTTCATGGCTGCCTGTTTTATTTCGTACATACCTCTCAGTATTTCTTCTGTTTTTTGTATAAATGCTTCATCTACAATCTTTTGTATATCTTCAAAAGTTTGCAAGCGTTCGTCGTCTCTAAATTTATAAATCTGCTCAATTAAGCCTGATTCAAATTTGATACTGAGTTTGCCGTCGTTTTTGAAGACGGTGATTTTCATGATGGGGTGTGGTATATCGCCTATTATTCTCATTGTTTTATAAGTTTTGTAAACATTTTATAAAGGTCAAAATACTGAGGGGGGGCATTTTTATTTAAATAATCAAGGTGTTTTTCAATTGTAATCAAATCACCTCGTTTTGCTGGTCCGGTTTGCATATCAGAAGGGGCGTGGTGATGAATCTTATTAACCGTTTCTTGAATCAATGGCTTTAAAACATCAAACGACAAATTTTCTTTTTCTAAAACATCGTCAGCCATTTTAAAGAGTTGATTGGTAAAATTATTGACAAAAACCGCTGCAATGTGTAGCACAATGCGCTTTTCATCTTCTAATTCATATACTTTATTAGAAATTTTTTCTCCTAAATCCCTCAAAACTGCTAAATACTGAGGGGGTGTAGCATTGATGAAAATTGGTATATTATCAAAATCAGGTTGGCTCTCCAACGAGAAAGTTTGAAGCGGATAGAAAGCACCATAATTTTTGAAATAAGGCTGTAATGCAGTAGAAGGAATTGAACCGGAAGTATGTACAACTAATTGAT
>JAYUUR010000053.1:0-2135 GCA_043754475.1 Saprospiraceae bacterium
GGTCCATAAAGAAATGCGATGCGATTAGGATTGTCAGGCATGGCTTCAAAACTCAGCGACATGCCAAAACGCACCTGCATTTTATCCCCATTTTTCCAAGTTCGATTAATGGTTAAATAGCCGTTTGCATTTTTAATGGCTTCAATTTTTTTTCCATTAATCAAAATACTCACATCGCCTTTTGCCCAAATGGGATTGCGGATATTCACCGATAATGCCACATTTTTAGGGCATTGAAAAGTGAAATTGGTTTCATTGCTTTCAGGAAAAGCCGTTTCTTGACGCACCGTCAAACCGCGTTCAGACCAGTTCAATACTGAGGGGATAAACAAATTGATGTATAAATCGCCCTTTTTGCCTTCATAATAGATGCTTTCTGCATATTTTGAATGGTTTTCAATACCCGAACCCACGCAACAAGTGAAGGTCGTGAATCGCTCACTGAACTCTTTTTTAGTACCCATGCGCAAGGGAACAAAATAGCACATCATCCCATCTTCCGGATTTTGAGAGGCGAGTATATGGTTGTACAAAGCCCTTTCGTAATAATCGCCCAGCTCACTATTCGGATTTTGAGAGAATAAATGCCGCGTCAATTTCAGCATATTATAAGTGTTGCAAGTTTCGCAGGTGTTGTCGCTGAGGCGGTCACTGAGTTGTTTGGGCTCACCACAATATTCATAATTGCTGTTGCCACCGATGACGTAGGTGTGGTCATGAACCATGCGTTGCCAAAAGAATTGAGAGATGGTTTTATCCTTTTCATCGCCTGTAAAAACGTAGCGCAAGGCACTGCCTGTGGCTTTCGGAACATTGGTGTTGGAGTGCTTGCCGGGCATGGGGTCAATTTTTTGAGCCAATTTCTCCATCACAAATTTATCGTGGAATTTATACGACAAATCAAGATATTTTTTATTGCCCGTGATGGCATAAACAGCGGTTAAAACATCATTCATACCGCCATATTCGCAAGTAAGCATCAATTCCAATTGCTCTGCATTAAGGTTATTGACGGTATTTCCAACCCAATCCGAAAAGGCAGAAACGACTTTCAAGGCTTTTGCATTATCGCAATAAAGATAGGCATCCACCAGACCCGCCATGTTTTTATGCACCACATAAAAAGGCGACCAACCGCCATTTAAATCAAAACCCCTTGAAGTAATATCGCCTTTCGCCAATTTGCCAAATATGGTATCTTCTTTTTCAACCGCCCCGATATAGCCTGTTTTACGCGCTATTTGGCAGCGTTCAAGTTCATCAATGATATAATCCACCCGTTTTTTAAACTCAGGATTATCCGTTGACACATACATCATCGAACAGGCGGAGAGATAATGCCCTAAAGTATGCCCCGAAAGCCCTGAATTTTCCCAACCGCCGTAGAGGGAATCTTTTGTTGGCAAGCCAGCGTGCTTGTGAAAACGGTGCAATAATCTATCGGGTTTGATGTCTAAAAGATAAGCCGCATCCAAATCCATCGCTTTTTTGAAGGGGCTGCCGTCCAACAGCTTCACTTTTTTCAGATTGAAAGCGTAGGCTTGAATGGGTACTTTGGTAGGTGCTTTAATCTTAGGATTGTTCTTTTCAGGCACATAGGATTGAGCCATGAGCGAAAACGAAATGAGCATGAAGCTGAAAAGGGTGTATATTTTTTTCATAGTGGTATTTGATTTTGATTATTTCGTAAAAATAAGAAAAAAATCAAATGCTGTACCCCTCGAAGAATTTTAAAAATTAATCTCGTTTGAGCTTTTCCGATTTTTTCATCGTGACAATAATGACCCCATTTTGCCCCTTTTCGCCAAACTGAGCCGTTGCCTTTTCACCCTTCAAGACATCAATAGACTGAATATCATCTGGTTTGATGTTATTGATTTTATTGTTATACGCCGTGCTATCATTGAAATGAAATATGGCACCATCCACTACTATAAGAGGTTGTGAACTGCTTTGTACACGCGCTTGCTGTGTAGGCGGTTGATAGATTTTTATAGTCGGTTTTTCGTTAGGCGTTTGACCAAAAGCATCAATGGACAATGCGCAAAAAGCAATTAAAAGGATATTTTTCATTTCACTTAAAATTTAAAAATGATTTATGGCTTATCAGTAGACTTGTTGTAAGTTGAAAATCA
>JAYUUR010000054.1:0-2132 GCA_043754475.1 Saprospiraceae bacterium
AAATAATTTTTCAATCATAGTAGATAATTTTCATTTTTAAAACTTTTTGTTAAAAAATAAAAATGTTTTAAAAGTGGAAACTCATTAAACACCCCCTCAGTTCTAACATGTTCCTCGCAGGAGCTTTTTAAAAAAAAGCAGCTTGCTTTTATGGAATTTCGTTCTCCTTGCATCTTACATATTATTAATTAAGGTGCTCTGCACCTGTTCGTATCATCAATTATTAAGCATTGAATAATTTATTTTCTTAACCTATTAAATCCATTTTCCAATGAAAAGCATTTTAATTATTCTCCTCAGCATTTCAAGCCTGACTTTTTTCATGTCAAAAACTGCTATAAAAGGTAAGGTCACGGATGCTCAATCGGGCGACCCTTTGGTGGGCGTAGTGATTACAATAAAAGGGACAAGCATCGGCGCACAAACCGATGTTGATGGCAATTTTGAATTGAAAGTGAAACCTGGCACTTACCGCTTGGTCTGTACTTTAATTGGTTTTCAACAAAAAGAATCTAAAGAAATAACGGTCGCCGAAGGTGCTACGGAGGTTGTTAATTTTACAATAGATGTCAGTTCTACTATGAATGAAGTTGTAGTTACGAATGATCAAGCCCAAAAATCAAAGGTTATGTCAAAAGCCCTTCAATACAGAACGGCGGGCATTGCTCCGAGCAGCTACAATAATATGCGGGCTATGCCTAAATCAAAAGATAGGGTTCAAGACAGTAAAAACGCTCAAAAATTAGATGAAAAAGAACATAAACGCCTATACGATAGCCTTGAAAAAGGCGGTTTCGATACTGAAGAATACGGTTATTGGCTTGAAAATGACTATCAATCGCCTAAAAATACACCGCTTTCTACTTTTTCAATTGATGTAGATAAGGCTTCATATGCCAATATCCGCCGTTTTATTGAGCAGGGTCAAAAACCACCCGCAGGTGCGGTGCGGATAGAGGAAATGGTGAATTATTTTGATTACAATTATCCGCAGCCACAAGGCGAGCACCCCCTCAGTATCATCAGCGAAATGGGCACTTGTCCGTGGAATCAAGAGCATTTATTGCTTCATATCGGTTTGCAGGGTAAAAAAATTGACCTTAGTAAAGCCCCAAGGAACAACCTCGTTTTTTTAATAGATGTCAGCGGTTCTATGAATCAAGATAATAAATTGCCTTTGGTGAAACAGGCGTTTAAGTTATTGACTAATAATTTGAGAGAAGAAGACCGTGTGGCGATTGTTGTTTATGCAGGTGCAGCAGGTTTGGTATTGCCACCGACTTCGGGTAGTAACAAAGCCGCTATTATTGAAGCGTTGGATAAATTGGAAGCGGGTGGCTCTACGGCAGGCGGCGCAGGCATACAACAAGCCTATAAAATTGCTAAAGAAAACTTTATAAAAGAAGGCAATAACCGCGTGATATTGGCATCTGATGGCGATTTTAATGTCGGTGTGAGCAGTGAAAGTGAGTTGGTACGCCTGATAGAATCTAAGCGGAATGACGGTATTTTTCTATCTGTTTTGGGCTTTGGCTTAGGCAATTATAAGGACAGCAAAATGGAAATGCTCGCTGACAAAGGCAATGGCAACTACGCGTATATTGATAATTTTGAAGAAGCCAAAAAGGTTTTTGGTAAAGAAATGGGCGGCACCTTATATACTATTGCAAAAGATGTGAAATTGCAATTGGAGTTTAACCCTAAATATGTTGAATCTTACCGCCTCATTGGTTATGAAAATCGCATTATGGCAGCCGAAGATTTTAATGATGATAAAAAAGATGCAGGTGAATTGGGCTCAGGACATACTGTAACGGCTCTTTATGAAATCATTCCAAAAGGCGTTAAAAAAGGTGATAATGAAATGAATTCAGTTGACCCATTGCGTTATCAACAAACTAAAACAACTTCTAAAAGCAGCTCGGAAGAATTCGTTTTTGTCAAATTGCGCTATAAAAAACCGAACAGCGATAACAGCATTTTATTGGATAAAACCATTGATAATCAATCACTTAGATTAGAAAATACATCTAACAACTTTCGTTTTTCAGCAGCAGTAGCTGCATTCGGTCAATTGCTCAGAGCCTCAAAATATCAAGGTGATTTTAATACAAAGAAGATTATGGCTCTTG
>JAYUUR010000055.1:0-2130 GCA_043754475.1 Saprospiraceae bacterium
CGCGTATCGAGCGTGTCAAACGCATAATAATAGTTCGGCAACGGCTGAATAGCACCGCCACCAGAGCCATAACGAGAGCTTGCATTACAGCTTATACCATTATAATTGCCCATTCGGCTATCAGAATTGCTGTTTGCACCGCCTGCGCCGACTTCATAAATGAGTTCGCCTTGTGGGTCGTAGGTGAAAGTGCAGATGTATCTTTTCCAAATATCTTCAAAAACAGGCACGAGTGTATGTTGTGTCCGGTTTGCCATCAATTCGGCACATTCGTCACGAGCGATTTTATAATAATTCAAGTAATCAGCGCGACGTTCCATCATTTTGCTGTCTGTTCGCAATGAATAGCCACCTCTGTGCATCGCCATTCTCGCCCGCAAGGCTTTGGCTGCGCCCTTTGTGATGCGTTCGTTGCGCGTGACTTCCGTCCGCCACGGCAATAATTCTGAAGCTGTTTTAAGGTCAGCGATGAGTTTATCATACGTTTCATCGCGATTGGCTTGTGGATAGAACAAGTCCTTTTGCGTATAGGCGGGTTGCATAGGTGCAGGTACATCGCCCCAGTTGCGGATTAATTCAAAATAAAAAGTTGCCCGTAAAACCAATGCCTCGCCATGCAAACGCTTCAAATCCTTCTGTTCTGTCGCCGTTCCTTTTGAATATTGCGCCATTTGAGGGATTTGCTCAAGGCATAAATTCGCTTTTTCAATCCCCCGATACAATTGGAGAAACGGATTGCGTATTTCAGCATTGCTCAACAACAATTGATAGCGTCCGATGCCCCGACGACCATTATCAAGATTGCCCGTTACAATCATTTCATCTGAATCAAAAGGGTAATATAGGCTGATGCGAATACCATAGCCGTTGTCACCCATGAGTTCGTCGTAAACCCCAACCAATGCAGTTGTGGCATTAGAGACATCAGAGAAAACTTGTGCCACACTATATTGTGAAACTGGCTGGACTTCCATGAAGTCTTTACAGCCATTATTTGTAAAAGTCAACGCTATGAGCATTGCGCTTTTCACTATTTTAGAGATATTATTTTTCATTTTTGATAGTTTTTATAAAATTAGAAAGTCGCATTCACCCCAAATACAAACACCTTCGAACGTGGATATGCCGCAAAATCAACACCCGGCGTCAACGGGTCACTATTCCGCGTCGCTACTTCAGGGTCATAGCCTGAATAATTGGTGAAAACTTTTAAATTATTGACCGTTCCGTATAAGCGGAGGCTTTGAATTTTAAGTTTTGCAGTCAATACCGTTGGTAAAGTATAGCCCAAAGTGATATTATTGACCCTTAAAAATGAGCCGTCTTCAATGTCTGTGGACTTAACAAAATAGCGTTGTGAATTGACAGGCGACCAAATTTGAGCGTTGGCATTCAAGGCAGCCAAAGCCGTCGGGTCAGTCACTAAATTGCCCGCTTCATCAATATTGCGCCAGCGGTCTTTCATTTTTGCCAAAACATTGAGGTTCGGGAAAGTACCGTCTGTCCATTCAATATTATTCGCATTGTAAATATCGTTGCCATAAACAAAATTCACAAACACGCTCAAATCAATGCCTTTAAAAGCAAATTGGTTGTTCCAGCCACCGATAAACTTAGGCGTGGCATTGCCAATCACTTGACGGTCGCCGTCAGTTGTAAT
The DNA here is from genome assembly GCA_043754475.1 of Saprospiraceae bacterium. Lineage (GTDB taxonomy): Bacteria > Bacteroidota > Bacteroidia > Chitinophagales > Saprospiraceae > JAAFJT01. The sequence continues at coordinate 1,661 of JAYUUR010000055.1, forward strand.
TAAACCATCGCCATTGAGGTCTTTTATTTTTAAAGAACCCGGGCGAATGGTGCCTGAAATATTCTGAGAAGTGGGAATACCAGCCTTTAAAGTATAGACTCTTGTCGTGGCATTGTAGTCAAAATCTTCAATTTTATACCACCCATTCGTCACAAAGCCATACATCAAGCCGACAGGTTGACCGACTTTCACTAAATAATCGTCTGCCCCGTCAGAGCCTTGCCAGCCAGCGTTGCGGGTTTGTTGAGTCAAACCACCGAGACTTTCAACCTTATTTTTATTGAAAGAAATATTGAAACTTGAATTCCAAGTAAAATCTTTTTGCTTAATAATATCACCGTTCAATTGAATTTCTAAACCCCGATTGGATGTAGAACCCACGTTTCGCAACTGTGTGGAATAACCCGAAACAGGGGGAATAGCCACCGCCAAAAGCAAGTCTTTTCCTGTATTTTTATAGGCATCAATCG
>JAYUUR010000056.1:0-2126 GCA_043754475.1 Saprospiraceae bacterium
TGAAGGCGATGTTGAAAAAATCGCCGCCCAAACGGATAGAACAAAAACAGCCGTGTACCAAACGTTTAGCAAAAAAACCTTCATTTCGAAGGTTATTCACGCCGCACTCGACCGCATCGAAGCCACCGCTTTAGACAACCTAAAATTTGTCACGAAAAAACGTGCCGAATTAAAAACCTCTATCGCAGAACACGAAGAGAAGAAACGAGCACAATCAGAAAAAAGGCTTGAACGAGAGAAACAAGCCGCTTAACAAAACCAATTTTTTTAACAGTTCTAAAACGAATTATTATGAAAAATGCTCCAAGATTAGAAGCGAAAACCAAACCGCTTTACGCAGTGCCGATACCTGTAAATGACTTGACACCCGAACAAGCAAAAGCAGAAGTCGAGTTTTTACGCAGTCGCTTAAAATACGAAAGAACCAAAGGCGATTTGTCTGAGTTCGTTTTCGGTAAAGAATTGCCAGCCGCGCCCGATTTAGAAGCCGCTGTTTTAGGTGCAATATTGATGAATACTGACGGCTTTTCAATTGTCGCTGATATTTTGAACACCGATGATTTTTACAAAGAATTTCACCAACTTGTTTACAAGGCTTGTGAAGCCGTAACAAAGCAAGGCGCAAAAGTTGAATTATTATCAGTTACAAATCATCTTGTCACCAAGCATAAAACAGAACTCGAAGCATTCGGCGGACCTTATGCACTTGTAGAACTTACAAACCGCGTCGCATCTACCGCTAACACAGAATACCACAGCCGAATTATTAAACAAAAAGCTTTGTCCAGAGAATTGATAAAAATTTCTACAGATGCAATCAGAGAAGCTTACAGCGAGAAGAGGGAAATCTTTGATATTTACGACCACGTGAACACCAAGACTCGCGCCAATAATCCGAAGTCGATTTTGCGGATTATGACAATGAACGACGCAATTAAAGAGGGATTGAAAACAAAGCCAAAACGCTGCATTATCGGCAACCTTATACGTGAACGTGATTTGACAATATTGTTTGGCGATGAAGGAACGGGTAAAAGTATTTTAGCTTTTCAAATTGGATTCGCAGCCGCCGAAGGCAAACCGCTTTTTAATATGCCTGATGACTTTCCGAACGAGTGCAAACCGATGAAGGTTTTGATATTCGATTTTGAATTAGAAACCGACGAACTCGCCGAACGGTACAGCGAAAAAGGTTTGCCGTATAATTTCCCAGATAATTGTTTTAGGGCAGATATGAACCCCGATTGTTTAGACTTAGAAAACGGTGGTGATAAGTTGATGAAATCCGTTCAATCAAACATCGAAAAACACGAACCCGATTTAGTAGTAATTGATAATATCACATGGATTCAAGAAGAAAGCACAGACGGAAATATTGCAACAACTTTTATGAAACGCATTTTGACAATGCAAAAAAAACAAGGCTTTACAACAATAATCGTTGCACATACGCCCAAGCGCAATACGTCTGAAGAACTTGAATCAAAACATCTTGCAGGGTCAAAAGGCTTATCTAATTTTACAAAAAACCTTATAGGCGTTTCACATTCAAAATTAGATCCGAACAAACGCTATATCAAACAATTGAAATCACGAAGCAAACAGAAAGAGTATTTCGACCAAGTGATTGAATGTGCTTTAGAAAAAGAAGTTGGCAGCGCATTAATAGAATGGAAGTTTTTAGCCGTGACGACAGAAAAGATACATCTTTCAGCACCTGAGCAAGATATGAGCAACGACGAAATTTGCCAGCTTGCTTCACAGTTAAGACATGCAGAATCTTTGTCATGGGATGAAATTATAGAAAGATTAAGCCTCTCTTGGCATCGTACAACCTTGTGGCGAAGAGTTGAAAAATGGGAAAGTAAAAGAAGCGAAAAAGACAAAGCAAAAGACAGGAACAAAGCCGATTTTGAAGAAGAATTAAAATTTTGATTTTTAGGAGATTTTAAGGGATTTTAAAACAAAAATTACAAAAGTGCAATTTTTGAAATTTTTTGAATTTTTACTGAGGGGGTTAATAGTGTGCATACTTGCACGTGCATTGCACACTTTTGTAGGGATTTGCACAATGCACACAATGCACACTATTTTTTTTTTTTTTTTTTTTTTTTTTTTTTAGGGTG
>JAYUUR010000057.1:0-18923 GCA_043754475.1 Saprospiraceae bacterium
CAAAATTGAAGAAGCCAAAACGAAGTTCACTTTTGCCCATCAAAGCATCTTGAATCAGATTGAAAAAGATATTGAGAATATTCAAAAGTACTTATAAGACGTTAGACATTAGATTTTTAGACCATAGACACCGTCTAATATCTAACATCTATTGCATCTAATGTCTAAGAAAAAACGAGAGAACAATTTTATTAAAAACTAAAAAAACTAAGAAAAATGGCGAATATCACACCTGTTTCTACATCTTCAATGGAGTTCAAACCCAAAACATTCTGGCAAAAGCCGGAAGGTGTCACTGGATTAATATTTGGCGCGGGCATCTTAATAGGTGGCGGTTATTTATTTATGAAGGCATTGCCAACTCTACTTGCTTTCGCAGCTAACACGCTTTATTTGGCGTTGATGTTGGTAGCATTAGCAGCTATAGTTTATATGGTGCTTGACCCACGTATGCGTAACCTCGTTTGGTTTGCCTACAAATCCATCATGCGGAGCATTACGGGTATGTTTGTACAAATAGACCCGATTGGCATTTTGAAAAGTTATGTTGAAAGTCTTCAAGATAATTTGGGTAAAATGAGTAAGCAAATCGGCATTTTGAAAGGTCAAAAAAGCCAATTGAATCAATTGATGGCTTCCAATAATAAGGAAATTGATACCAATATGAAATTGGCAGATCAAGCCAAAAAGCAAGGAAAAGAACCTGAAATCGTGCTTTTTACGCGCAAAGCGGCTCGTTTGCAAGAGAGCAATGAAAAATATGATGTCTTAGCGAAGAAGATAGAAGTGATGGAGCGCATTTTAAACAAAATGTATGAAAACTCCGGCTTGCTCGTCGAAGATATGAAAGATCAAGTGAAAGTAAAGGAGCAAGAGCGCGCGGTGATACGCACCAGCCACTCGGCTATGCGTTCGGCTATGAGCGTTTTATCAGGTGACCCAGACAAGCGCGCAATGTTCGAAATGGCGATGGAAAGCATCAATAATGATGTTGCAAGCAAAGTCGGCGAAATGGAGCGTTTCATGGAAATGTCGAACAGCGTGATGAGTTCTATCGACCTTCAAAATGGCGTTTTTGAAGAAGAAGGTATGAAAATGCTTGAAGAATGGGAATCAAAAAGCTCCCTCATGCTTTTAGACTCCAAGCAACAAGAGACGCTTCAATTGAGATCTGCTCCGCAAGCGGATAAGCAACAAGGCTCTTCAAGCAATAGCGATTATGATAATCTTTTTAAATAAAAGGTGAGATAATGATAAATTATGAATGATAAATGATGAATTACTGAGGGGGTCATTCATAGAAATAAAAAAGTGAATATTCGGGTTATTAGCCCGATTATTCACTTTTTTATTTTTAGCTAAAAGATGAATTTTATTTTAATTAACTCATGTTGCATGAAGATAACTAATTATTTCATTTCGACCCTCGTAGGGTTGTTCCGAAAAGTCGACTCCAAATTTTATTTGTCCGTAACTAACTGATTATCAATAATTTACGCAATTCATCATTCATCATTCATCATTCATCATTCATCATTAAGTTGATAAATCGCCCCATAATTACGCCCCAACCCATCATAATCCAAGCCGTAGCCGATGATAAATTTGTTCGGAATTTCGAAACCGCAGTAGTTAATACTGAGGGGGTGTTGCAAAGCATCGGGTTTGAAAAAACAAGTGGCAAGAGCGACTGATGCAGCATCTTCTTTGTCTAATTCTTTCAAAAAATTATGCAGCGTATTGCCTGTATCTACAATGTCTTCAACGATGATAATATGGCGACCTTTCAAGGAGGTATCCAAACCCAAAACCGTCTGCACATTGCCCGTTGTGGACGTGCCTTTGTACGATGCCAATTTAACAAAAGTCATTTCGCAATCTATAGAAATGGCACGCGCCAGATCGGCTGCAAAGATGAATGCGCCATTTAAAATAGATAACAGAAGCGGCTTTTTGCCTTCATAATCTATCGAAATTTGCTGACCCAAAGCCACTACTTTTGCTGCAATCTCTTCAGCCGAAATCATCGGTCGAAAAGTTTTGCCATGGGCTACAACTAATTGATTTTCAATATCTTGCATAATATTATTTATAAAAAAAATGTCCGAATTTTCTACCGATATTTTGCACCTCCAGTGCAATTGCGTTTCCCCCTTTTTATTTCTACCGATATTTTGCACCTCTGGGGCATTTTTCACTTTTCACTTTTAGTTTTTCACTGATTATAGTCCATATTTATCAATCAAAAAAATCAATGATGTCATAGCTGCTGAACCGAGTTCAAGTTCACGGCGATTGACGTATTCTATTTTATCAAATTCGGTGTGGTGAAAATCAAAATAGCGTTGCGAATCGGGGCGCAAACCACCCAACAAAAATTTCATTGGCTTCATGGGTCCGATGTCAGCACCTGAGCTGCCTTTGGTTAATTCCAAACCATAAGGCTGCAACAAAGATTGCCAACTGTTCACTTTTTTGAATTTTTCAATAAATATATCTGTTTCTGCTTCGAATGAAATGCCACGTGGTGTGAAACCGCCAGCGTCTGATTCGATGGCGAAAATGTGTTTCTCTTGCATATTGGCTTTTGCTTCTTCGGCATATTTCAAACCACCTTTCAAACCATTTTCTTCATTCATAAATAATACGCAGCGAATAGTGCGCTTGGGTTTGTAGCCAATGCGTTTCATGAGGTTCAGAACATCCATTGACTGTACACAACCTGCTCCATCATCATGTGCCCCTTGCGCCACATCCCACGAATCCAAGTGACCACCGACGACGATGACTTCATCAGGAAACTCAGAACCCCGTATTTCTCCAATAACATTATGGCTTTCCACATCGGGCATCATCACGCAATTGCTTTTAATGAAAACTTTTAATGACCCCTCAGTATTTAGGGTTTTAGAAAGCTTTTCAGCATCATTTGTAGAGATACAAATTGCGGGTATTTTTGCATATTTCTCATCATAAACCAAGGACCCTGTATGCGGACGATCATCTAATTCCGTAGAAAGTGAGCGCACCAACACTGCCAACGCCCCATATTTAGCGGCGCGTGAAGCCCCCGCACGGCGTTGATCGCCTGCGCCACCGTAAGCGGCGAACGTACTGATTTGTTTTCTATCCATCGGGCGATTGTAAAAGACGATTTTACCTTTCACTTTTTCGCCCAGATTATCTACATCGTCGAGGCTTTTCACTTCGATGACTTCTGCTGTAATGCCTTTCAGACCTGTCCCTACGGAGTTGCCTATGGCAAGGCATCGTAGGTTCATGTCACCTGATTTATTGGTTTTTCCTTTGGCATTCTTGGACGATAATATTGTAACTACTTCTTTTTCCCCGCGCACCCAATGCGGCACCATGCACGGCTGTAGGCGCGTGATAAAACCGGAAGTGTCGAGCATCAAGCGAGTATACTGGACTGCACGGGCTGCTTGAGGAGAGCCACTCAAGCGGCTACCAATTTTTGTACACATATCTTTGAGCCAAGGATAGCTTAGGCTTTGGGTCAAAGCAGCATCATAAATTTTACGGATAAAAAGAGCATCCTCGTCGCTATTTTGGGCTTTTATACTGAGGGGGGGGAGCAATGTTAAAAAAATAAAAAATAAAAATAAAAATGGCTTTCTCATTGTCGGATAGGTGTTTGTTTTAAAATGATTTTGAAAATAAAATCAAGGTGCAAGTTTCAAAAAAAATCAGCACATATTGGTTAATAATAGATTTTTTTTTGTATTTTCTGAAAACAGAAATTAATTTTATAAAATACTTAGTTTGAAATATAAAATTTCTAAAAAAAATTATTTACCTACAATAATTCGGAATATTGAAATGCAATGGCTGAAAATAGCCCAATATTTGCTTGACAACTGCTTTTTTTTTCAAAGAAAAATAAAGAATCAAGAATAGAAATGATACAAGTTTCAAAAAAAATATGGACATTTGTAAGTGTAAAAAAGACACAAAGTAAAATTTGTTGATTACGCTTAGTCTATGATTGTCTTTTCAGAATGAATATTTTCAGCTTTAGGGCTGTTTTAAGATAAATTTATAATTTGGTTTTATTTGGTTAGGGCTGGAGGTGATGCAAATGCATCGCCTCTTTTTTTATGTAATTTATTGAGGTATGTCTGTTTAAATCCAGTTATTGCACCAAAGAGTTTGGCTAAATAATTGTGTTAATATTCTAATATTAAAAAAATACGTTTGACCTATTCAAAAAACCTGCTTACTTTTGAAGCCATTTTCAAACACTCACTAAGCAGACACATTAACTATTAAGGGAAAAGAAGATTTTATTACTGTATATTATTGAATTAAAAATTAATAAAGTAAATGAAGACGAAATTAGTTCTCTGGGGTACCAACGCACAAGACGAACGTGTATTAATTGCTATGCAACTCCGAGCTGCGGACAACAAAGTGGAAATCTGGACATTTCCGGAAGCCATCACAACGCCTGAATTCGCTCAGCAAATGCTCAACGAATGGCGCAACAGTACTGCTCAATTAGAGTTCCCTGAGGGTGGCACTCATGCAGTAAAAGAGCTCACGGTGGTTGAAAATATCCTACCCGAAGACCTTAAAGCAGAGCGGGCTGACCTTGTCCAACGAGCACAATCTGAATGGAATTTTATCGTGCTTTCTACCAAATTACATGAAAGTTATAAGTCGGAATTGGCTGGCATTCAAGATAAAATTAGCCAACTGTCAGATTATAGCAGTGAAGCTTGGGATTCGCTCAAAGGCTTTTGGGATAAAGTGCAAGAACAATTGCGCGATCGTAATCTCTTTCGCGAACATGCTGATGTGTTGCGTGACGGCACGAATGACCTCTTTGACCAATTGAAGAAAATGCGGACTTCAATGAGCAATGAATTTGAAGAAAATTCAAAATCACTCTTTAGTCAGTTTAATTCCGTTTTGGATGAAATTGAGAGAAAAGTAGAACAAGGCATTCAACGGTTTCCAGATATTTTCGAAGATTTGAAAAAAACGCAATCTCAATTCAGAGATAAAAAATTGAAACGCGAACATTCCAACGATATTTGGAATCGAATAGATAGTTTATTCAAAACTGTTAAAGAAAAGAAATTTGGTACGAATGCCATCAACGACGGTTCGGCAGGTGAGCGTCTGGCACGTCGTTATGAAGGTTTGATTGGGGCAATGGATAAAATGCAAGACAGCATTGACCGCGATAAAGATGAATTGGATTTCCAAACTAAGCGGGTGAATAACTCAACAGGTCAGCTTGAAGCCCAAATTCGCCAAGCGAAAATTGAGATGATTGTAGAGCGCATTAAATCAAAACAAGAAAAATTGGATGAAATGCTTGCTACAAAATCTGAAGTTGAGTTTAAAATGAATAATTATAAAGAAAAAGAGGCGAGAAAGGCAACGGAAGCACCAAAAGTTCAACACAAACCTGCACCTAAACCCGAAGCTAAAATTGAAACTGCTTCTCAATTGATTTCTGAACCTGAACCTGAATCTCAAGTAGAGACTATTGTAGCGTCGAATGTCATTGCGAGCGATAGCGTGGCAACTGAGGGGGTAGCAGAAGCGGAGGTTGATGTTAAAACTGAGGAAAAAGCTGAGGAAAAAACTGAAACTAAAGCGGAGGCTCAACCGACAAATGATATGAGCGACATAGCCGCTAATGCTCATGCAGCCGTAGAAGCTGTTGAGAAAGTAACGGAATAATTGTTTTTCAATAAAATATCAAGATAAAAAGCCGTGCTTGGAAGATTTCAAGTTCGGCTTTTCTATTTTTACAATTGAAATATATTCAATTAATCAAAGATGCCTGCCCGAGAGCGATGTAGATTTCCCAAGAGATTTTGTTGGGCAAATAGTGCAACCGTTTAAGAAGGCTTTTGGTAGAAAGTGAAATGAGGATTTTTTAAAATTACTCTTTTATTTAAATCAAATCTCTTGCGACAAATTGTTCGCAAGAGATTTTTTTATATGCATTAAAAATTATAATTTTATTTTTGAAAAAAAATGCCCACTTTTAAAACGAGTATTGGATTTACAACGTTTTAAATAGTTGAAGTATCTTTGAGAAATATCCCTTCCACCACTGTTTTACTGAGGGGTAGGCAATTTTAAATAAATGATAGAAAAACAATTGTCCATGAAAATTAAATTTCAACACTTATTACTTTTTTTCATAGCGGTTTTCATCCGACCTGAAAATGCCTTCGCTACCCACAACCGCGCAGGAGAAATCCAAATTGAACAAATCGGACCTTTGACTATCCGCGCTACGGTCATCACTTATACCAAAAATAGCAGTATGCAAGCCGACCGTAAAGACGTACCCGTCAGTTGGGGCGATGGCACTACTGATACTGTGAGGCGATCTAATGGCAATGGCAACGGTATTATTTTACCAGGCGATATTAAAATAAATTTTTATATCGCTGTGCATACTTACCCAGGGCGAGCCACATATCGTGTTAGCATGGTAGATCCGAATCGCAACGGCGGTATTTTGAATGTAAACCCCCCTCAGTCAGACGCTATACCTTTTTATATTCAAACGACTTATACTTTTTTGAATACCAATAACACAGGTTTCAACAGCACACCCCGCCTTTTGCAGCCGCCAATTGATAAAGGGTGCGTCAACAAACAGTTTGTCCATTCGCTCAATGCTTTCGACCCTGACGGGGACAGTCTGGCTTTTCGCCTCATTACGCCTTTACAAGATGCCAATAATCCGGTGCCGCTTTACGAATTTCCTGACCGTTTCAAACCTGGTCCGAATAATATTATTTCACTCGATGAACGCACAGGTCAATTCACTTGGCGAAGCCCTCAAATGCGTGGAGAATACAATATTGCTTTTCAAATTATTTCTTATCGTCGGGGTACACCTATTGATACTACGATTCGGGATATGCAAGTTTTGATAGAAGATTGTAATAATGACCCCCCTAAAATCACCACTATTGATAAAATATGCGTCATTGCTGGGCAAACAGTGTCTTTTCCTGTAACGGCTACCGACCCTAACGTCGGTCAAAAAGTGAGTTTAACGGCTCTTGGCGGTCCGTTTGTTGTGTTGAGAAATAAAGCCGTTTTCAACGGTACGGGTGGAACAAATATTTTTCAAACGCCCCCTGTGCGAGACGTTTTCCGATGGAATACGCTCTGCGACCATATCGAAGAATATCCGTACGTCGTGGTTTTCAAGGCAGTCGATAATTTTTTTGATTCAACGGGTTTGGTGGATTTAAAAACCGTTCAAATAAAAGTAGTGGGTCCACCGCCAGAAGATGTGAGTGTCACATCGGGTTCAGGGCAGGCAACTGTAAGTTGGAAAAAGCCCTATCTCTGCGAAAATGCCAATGATAAGTATTTTTATGCCTTTTCCGTTTGGCGACGGGAAGGCAGCAACCCTTTTCCTTTAGATACTTGTTCGCCTGGCTTGGATGGCAAAGGCTACACGCGCATCGTTTTCGATACGACTTTCCAAATGGTTAATGGCAAATATACCTACGTGGATAAAGATGTGGAGCGTGGCAAGACCTATTGTTACCGCATTTTAGCGCATTTTGCAAGGAGAACGCCGATTAATAACCCTTATAACCTCGTTGCCAGCTTGCCTTCGCAGGAGGCTTGCGTGCAGTTGCGCCGCGATATTCCGTTGATAACACACACCACTGTCGAGCAAACCGACCCCTCAGTAGGACGCATCCTCGTGCGATGGACAAAGCCTGTAGGGGCTGATTTAGATACTATTTTGAACCCCGGACCTTATAAATACACAGTCTTTCGAGCGACGGGCATTACAAAAGCCAACCTCGTACCGATACCCGGGGCGAGTTTTACAAGCCCGACTTTTGCAGGATTAAATGATACTGTTTGGATTGACAATAATTTGAATACTGTTCAAAATGCGTATTCCTATAAAATTGGATTTTATACCAAAGGTGGTGATACTTTGCTTGGTTTTTCACAAGTCGCTTCTTCTCATTATTTGACTGTTGCTTCGAGCGACCGCGTTAATAATTTGAGTTGGCAAAAAGATGTGCCTTGGACGAATAGCAACTATGTCATTTACAGAAGTACTACGGGCATTAATGGGCAATATGACTCTATCGCTATTGCCAATACAAGCACTTATAGCGATGTCAATTTGATTAATAAAAAAGAATATTGCTATTATGTAAGAGCAAATGGCACGTATGGCATTACTGGCGTAGCGAGTCCATTAATCAATTTGACTCAGCGAGTGTGTGGTACGCCTATTGATTCTGTACCGCCTTGTCCACCCGTCTTAATGGTTTCCAATAATTGCGATTCAACAGGGCGAACCATTGAAGCGGCTATTATCAATCTATTGAGGTGGACTAATCCGCGCAATAATTGCAAAGGCTCGGAAGATGCTGTCAGATACAACATTTATTACGCCGATACTGAGGGGGGTACTTTCCGTCGCATAACCACCATTAACAACATCAATGACACCACATTTTTGCATAAAGATGGCAACAAAGTGTCGGGTTGTTATGCTGTGACAGCTTTGGATTCTATTGGCAATGAAAGTCGCCGTTCTAATGTTATTTGTGTGGACAATTGTCCGATTTATATATTGCCCAATACTTTCACGCCGAATGATGATAAACAAAACGACCTTTTCAAACCTATTAATTTGCGATATATTGTCAAGGTTAATTTTAAAGTTTTCAATCGTTGGGGTGAATTGGTTTTCCAAACTGAAAATCCTTTGATCGAATGGAATGGTCAGAACTTGAAAGGAACGGATTTGGCAGAAGGCACTTATTTTTATAAATGCTTGGTGTATGAGCAACGGGTGGCGGGTGTAGTGTTAAGCCCGAAGGTTTTGAGTGGGTATATTGAGCTTATTCGGGGTAATTAATTTAAAAATATATGTTTACAGGCATCATAGAATCACTCGGCAGAGTTGAAAAAATTGAAAAAGAGGGAACCAACGTTCATTTTACTATAGCATCCGCTGTTTCAAATGAATTGAAAATAGACCAAAGTTTGGCACATAATGGCGTTTGTCTGACGGTAGTAAAGCAGACCCCTCAGTATCACATCGTTACGGCGATTGATGAAACGCTTAAAAAAACCAATTTGAATGATTGGAAAGTAGGCGATAATGTGAATCTCGAAAGGGCGATGCTCGCTCAAGCCCGTTTAGATGGGCATATTGTGCAAGGGCATGTGGACACAACGGGCGTTTGTATCGGCATCGATAATCAAAATGGCTCGTGGCTTTTTTCTTTTCAATATGAGCCGACCCCTCAGTATATTGTGGTTGATAAAGGCTCTATTTGCATCAATGGCGTGAGTTTGACTGTCGTCAATCCTATAAAAAATACGTTTTCAGTAGCCATTATCCCTTATACGTATGAGCATACGACATTTCACGCCTTGAAAATAGGGGATAAGATTAATCTTGAATTTGATGTGATAGGCAAGTATATCTTAAAATACTTTGAGGCTTATAAAGAAGTGACTATGAAAATGTGACAAAATATTAAAAAAAAACTTGCAGCAAGTTTCAAAACTTGCAGCAAGTTGTAGTTCATTTTAAAAAATACAATCTACATATCAATATCAATGTGTCGGCTTTGTCCTTTAGCCCAGTCGTTGAAAGGAGCGTGGATTGAAATGCGTCCATCATTCTCCAAACGGGCTGAAATATTATTCACATCTACTTCAGGAGATAAAGGTAAATTGACCAAAAAGTAAGGTACTTGAACCGTTCCATTTAATACCTTGAGCATATAAAAAACGGCAAAACGTTGATTAGCTGTTTCGATATGTATTTTTTCAATATCCACACTCGGCGCTTTCAGAATCATTCTGTAACCATCGTTATCTCTCCAACCTGTAGCTATTGCGTTCGCCATACCACCGTTAACTGTATTTTGAAAATCGATTTGAGCTAAAAGCTCTCTTGGAATCTGAATGTTTGATTTCATTATTAATTTGTGTTTTAATTACTTTAATTAATAATGTGCAATTTCAATACCAATCCATTTTACAAGACATTTTGTCATTTATTTGTTATGAAATATGACAAAATGTCTTATTTTATTCAAAATGTAGAAAAATATACTCATAAATACCCATTTTAATTAAATTTTAGTCACTGCGAGCAAAGCGCGGCAGGAGGGGGTAAGTCATTCTATTTTTTTATAATTTTGAATAACCTTCCGCACCGACCCGTATTGATCGAGCAATTGAGCCGCCGTTTTTTCATCAATATCCAACTCAAACATTACCATCAACACGCCTCTATGAATGAGCTTTTTATTGGTCAATTGCATATCCACCATCTGATTGCCCTTCACTCGACCCATCCGAATCATGAGCGTTGTGGAAATCATATTCAAAACCAGCTTGGTAGCTGTGCCCGATTTCATGCGGGTACTACCCGTTACAAACTCAGGACCCACTATGACTTCAATCGGAAATGATGCGTTTTTCGCTACCAGCGAACCTTCGTTGCAAACAATACAGCCTGTGAGCAACCCCTCAGTATTGGCGCGTTTCAAACCGCCTACCACATAAGGTGTACCGCCGGAGGCAGCTATGCCGAGCAAAATATCATTGGCGTCCGGTTCAAATTTTTTCAAATCATGCCAAGCCTGCTCTACATCATCTTCAGCAAATTCTACGGCGTGTCGAATGGCATAATCACCACCCGCTATCAAACCAATAATCCAATCCGAAGGCGCGCCATAAGTCGGCGGAATTTCACTGGCATCCAAAATGCCCAATCTACCACTCGTGCCGGCACCGATATAAAAAAGACGTCCGCCTTCTCGCATCCGTTCGTAAGCGGCTTCTATAAATGCTTCAATCTGAGGGAGTGCTTTTTCAACAGCGGATGGCACTTTTTTATCTTCATCATTCATTGCCTTAATGAGTTCAGCAATGCTTTTTTTCTCTAAATTATCGTAGTTCGAGGGAGATTCAGTCGTTAAATTCATGTATTTTTTTTGTTTAAAATATAACTATTGGTTCAAATGGACATTAACATTATAAATTTATCATTCTTCGGTCTATTATCTATTGTCTAATCGTCTATTGTCTAAATTATATACTCGTTTGTTTATAAGGCATCTCGACAATCGGAATTTGAATTTCTACACGTGTTCCAAGTGCTTCATTACTGAGGGGGTCTCTAAGGTCTGTAATTTTGACCAAAAGTTTATCTTTTCTACCACCATGCAGCAGTTCAAGGCGTTTTTCAGTAATACTTGTTCCGAGTGATTTATGATTAAGGTGATAATCATCGCGTTTTTGGATTTCACGTACTTTATCGCGCCCGATGCCATTGTCTTCCACGATGCAAAGTATGGTTTTATCATCCAATAATTGAAAATCTATTTTAATCAAACCTCCTTTTTTAGGGCGCAAACCATGTTCAATAGCATTTTCAATATAAGGCTGCACAATCATAGTCGGCACACCAAGTATGTCATCTTCAAGCTCTTCATCCACCGTAATTTTATATTGCATACGGTCTTCAAAACGAAGTTTTTGATTAATAATTAAATAATCTTCTAAAAATTCAATTTCATCTTCTAACGAAATGATTTCTAACTCTGAATATTCCAAACTCTCTCGCATGAGTTTGGCAAATTTAGCCAAGTATTTTTCCGCAAAATCGGTATTATTTGAAGTAATCGAACTTTGAATGGCATTCAAAGCATTGTACATAAAATGCGGATTCATTTGCGCTCTCAATGCCTTCATTTGCAGGCTCGTGGCTTGAAGCCTCAGCATTTCCGCTTCTTTACGACGGCGTTCTGCTTCGTATTTAAATTCTAATTCGTTGATTTTAATACTATTCAACTCTTCATAATGCTTTTTAACAAATTGATTGTGCAGCACTTCATAATCGTAAGCATTTCTAAAATCGCCTGTATCAGCATAAAATTCGGCAATATCCCTACACACTATGGCTTGTTGGCGAGGATTTTTAGCTAAAGTAGCAAATTCGAGGGCTTCAACAAGGCGATTCTCAGCGCGTTTGGGTTTCCCTAATGCATCGTACAATATGCCTTTCCAACGAGACACGATAGAGAGATTTTCATAATCATTGGATTTGCGTTTATAAATTTGCTCTGCCCTGTTGTACATGTCCAAAGCCTCATCATACCGTCCGCTCAAATAATGGCAATACCCCAAATTCGCCATCGCATAAGCACGGGCGGATTGGCTAATATCATCGGAAATGCGGTTCACTTCATGGAAAAACTTCTCCGCATTATCGAAATCATCCATAGCCATATAAGCTTTGCCGACGTTTTGATAATGCCATGCTAAACGGCTGCGAATACCTGCTTTTTCGCACATATCCACGACCTTCAAGTAAGAATTGACACACCGTTGCAGGTCATCCGTTTTTTCAAAAACCATCCCTAATCCTGCATGAATTAAAGTTTGAAAGTATAAGTCTTTGATTTTCAGGTTTTTAGGGTCAATATTGGAGAATATTTTATCCGATTGAAAAAATAATTCAGTGGCTCGATCGTAATCTGAAAAATGCCAAAGTAAATACCCTTCGCGACAAATCAGGCGAGCATAAAGAATATCATCGGGAAAAGAAACCAAATGACGGTGTGCTTTTTCGATATAATCCATCGCTTTTTCCATCTCCCCCAGATTCATGAGGGTGCCTGCGTAATCAATATAGACTTCGGTTTGCTGAGTAACATTCCCTTCATTTTCAACAATATTGAGGGCTTCGTTGAAATGTATATCAGACAATTTGAAATTATAAAACTGATTTTCAACAATCGCCGTGTTGAGGTGAAAGTTGAGCATGAGTTCGGGATGCTGATATTTAAGGAGGAGTTTATATTGGTCTGCGAGCAGCTTTTGAGCCTCTCGGATATTTGTAAAGGTATAAAATTCAGCCAATTCATGCAGGGCATGAAGCTTTTGTTCATTGTCACCGATAAAATCGAGTTGATGCTCCAATTCTTTTATCTTAGAAATTTTGATAGCGGCATTTGGCATATTGTGATGCTATTTTTCTTTAAAATGACAATCGGGAGACAAGGCAAGCTCATCTCCCGATTATTTTTAATCAATCATTGTTTGATTGTGTGTAAAAAATTAATAAACAAAGGAATTACTGAGGCACAATACCACCACAACCGGAGTTCCATTTGTCTTTTTCTAAAGTCTTACCCCCTGTGACTTTGATTGAATCTTGCTGCGTGAGGGTCTGCAATTCTTTCTTTAAATCCTGCAGACTCTTAGGGCCGTTACCGCCTTTTTTGTCTTCCATAGCGTGATAATTTGTAAAATTCGATGAATGTAAGTTTGGTTCGTCTCTAAAAAAACTGGTAAAGTTGCTCATGGGTAGAAATATGTTGTTGCTTTGGTGAATTAAAGTTATAACGAATTCTTCAAAACACCAAAAAATATGAGAAAATATTGTGGATTATTTAACATTGAATTTACATTAATATCTAAGCTACTGAGTATCAAGCATTAAAAAATAAGTTAAAAACAAAATCTATTCCGTTTGGATGTAGCAAGGATTTTGATTTTTATAGAAATCGGCTGCTTTTTTATAACGATTTGATAATCAGTAGGTTGCAAATTTATAATATTATTTTTGCATGTTTTAAATTAATTAATATAAATTATTCTTAAAGTGAAATAACCCTTGAATTTTCTTAAAATTCTTGTATCTCGACCTGCAAACGCTTCATTAATTCCATAAATGAGGGGCGGCGGCGGCGCGATACTTCTATCTTGATACCATCATCCATCACAACTTGGCTGTCGCCTTTCAAAAATTTGCTCATAAAGTTGAGGTTGATCAAATGTCTTTTATGAACACGGAAAAAATTAACGCCCGAAAGCAATTCTTCATACGATTTTATGGTTTTAGCCACCGTCATCCGCTCGCCATCTTGGCTATAAATATGTGTATAATTGTCTTCTGCTTCAAGTCTAACAATTTCTTTTATATTCACAAAATAAATACCATCCACAGCAGAAATACTCATTTTCCCAAACGCATTGGGATTGTTAACATGCCCTTGAAAAATATCAATCCGGTCTTTTATTCTGTTCGTTTTTCCGACTTTCACACGGCTCACAGCGGCTTTGAGTTCGTCGGGGTCAATGGGTTTATTGATATATCCCACACAGGCATACTCACAAGCACGCTTCGTGAAGGTATCGAAAGCAGTCACAAAAACGATGTCGAAATTAATCTCATCTTCTTCCTTTATTTGATTTAAGACTTGAAAAATCAATCCATCAGGCAGATTAATATCAAGGAAAGCGACATCGGGCTGAACCTCTGGGTTGCTAAACATTTTTATAGCACCCTCCACATCTTCGGCGGTTGCTACTATTTCAACTTGTTCGCAGTATTTGGCAAGCAAATTTTGCAAGTTTTTCATGCCACTTGGCTCATCTTCTACTATTACGGCTCTCATAGTTTCGTTTTAAGTGAAGTTGGTTAAATAATCATCTTTAAAGTTTTAGATATTTCAATGTACGAACATTTAATATATGTCGGTTTTTTATTTTCTAAATTGAGAATTAAACTCGTGTAGTCGAAAGTAACCTTTTGATCCTAAAACGCGCGCTTCCATTCACCAATAACAAGAGTAATCCACCAGCAATTGCTATATTTTTCATAAAATGAAGAGCAACGCTTCGCCTTGTCTCATGATCAGATAAGGGAATTTCCCAAAATTTATCGAGAATAAATGTTAGAGGTATCCAATATAACAAAATTAAAAATGCGCCGAAGCCGGATCGATAACCTATGAGTATGAGCGTAGCACCCAAAATTAAGCAAAACCCTGAACCATATATCAATAAATTTTGATTCCAAGTGATGCCCCATTCTGTCATTGTCGCTTTGGTAGGTGTCATGTAGAATATCTTGTCGTAAGCCTCGAAATAAAAAATAATTGACATCAAAATGCGACCTATTAAATCCATGTAATCTTTCATCGGTAAAAATATGATTATTTTTTTTAAAGTACAAGTAAATGATTATAAGATAGTTGTGATATAAATTAAAAAATAATAAAATTAATATTTTTTAGGAATGTAAAATATTAATTTTAAAGTCAATTATTAAAATAAAAAATACGTATTTCTGTTTTTTATTTTTCGAGTATATATTGAGCTACTGCTTTTGCCACGTTTTGCCCATCCATAGCTGCCGATATGATGCCCCCAGCGTAGCCTGCACCCTCGCCACAAGGGAAAAACGCTTCACAACCATCATGCATCAATGTCGCAGCATTTCTCGGAATTCGTACAGGCGATGAAGTGCGGCTTTCTGTACCTATCACATTGGCATTTTCTGTCAGATAACCTTTCATCATCTTACCAAATTGTATAACACCTTCTCTCAAACGCTCATATACTGAGGGGGGTAACAACTCATGCATCGGTGCGCTAAAAAGCCCGGGGATATAGGATGTAGCAGGCAAATCTGCCGACACTTTACGATTTACAAAATCTGTAAGCCGTTGAGAGGGTGCTTTTTGTGAACCATTACCCGCCAAAAACATATTTTGCTCCACCGATTTTTGAAATTCCATTGACATGAAAACACCATGTTGTTCAAACGGTTTCAAGTCTTCCAACTCAATAGCGACGACTGTTCCCGAATTGGCAAAAGGTGAATCCCGTCGGCTCATACTCATACCATTCACCACTATTTCGCCGGGCGCTGTGGAAGCCGGCACCACCAAACCACCCGGACACATACAAAACGAAAATACCCCCCTATCTTTCACCTGACAAACAAGGCTGTAACTCGCTGCTGGAAGGTATTCGCCCCTATCCTTTTTTTTATATTGCACTGAATCAATGAACTCCTGCGAATGCTCGATGCGGACACCCAATGCGAAGGGTTTTGCTTCGATTTTAATACCTTTTTGATGACATAATGTATAAATATCTCGCGCCGAATGTCCTGTTGCTACTATCACCGCTTCTGCCAAATACTCATCTTTTTCGTTGACGATTATGCCTAATATTTTATTCTTTTTAATAATAAAATCCGTAACAAAACTATCAAAATGCACCTCGCCACCATATTTCAAGATGGTTTCGCGAATGTTTTCAACCACTTGAGGCAGCTTATTTGAGCCAATATGAGGATGTGCTTCTATTAAAATATCGACGTTTGCACCATGTTCAACAAGCAATTTTAATGATTTTTCAACTGAGCCGCGCTTGTGACTGCGCGTATACAGTTTACCATCTGAATAAGTGCCTGCGCCACCTTCGCCGAAGCAATAATTGGAGTGCGGATTGACAATGCCGAATTGCTGGATGGCTCGAAGATCGCGCCGGCGTGTTCTCACATCTTTTCCTCTATCAAAAACGATGGCTTTAAAACCCTGCTCAATCAACTCCAATGCTGCAAAATAACCCGCCGGACCTGCTCCTACAATAATAACTCGTTTAGCATCCGATACATCCTTAAACGTTTCCAAAATTGCAGCTTCGGGCATAACGACCCCCTCAGTATAAACCTCAATCCGAAGCTGATACACAGCCTCACGCCCTCGCGCATCTACTGAGCGACGGAGTGTTTTCATATCGGTAATGGTGGTTTCGGGAATATTCAACTTTTCTGCCGCTGCGTGGCGTATGGCGGCGGCATCATGAGCCTCTATCGGAGAGAGGCGTAATTCAATTTCTTTCATTTGACCAATATTTATTTGGTAAAAATATGTGTAAATTTATGACAATTGTGCGACAATATTCAATGTTTTTTCTATTTGTTTTTCATGTCTATCAAAATGTGTCTCAAAAAAATCTATCATTTGAGAAATATTCATCTTGCCGAATATCTGATGTCGCCATATTTCGCTTACAATCACATTATCGGGAAGTTTATCTATAAAATCTTGCAAATCAAGGCGTTGCGAAGCCCATTCTATTTTCAACGCTTCAAAGTCCGCACTCTGCGGGAATGTTTCCAATTGGGTAGGGGCTTTATATTTAAAAGGTAGAGAGAACACAATGTTTAATGCCAATCGCCGCATTTTGCTTTTGAAACCCGCTTTGGGAATATTCACCCCGTAGCTCAACTTTTTTTTCATATAAGTCAAAGATGCCAATTCTGCTGTCATCAAATGCTGCATGACTTGCAAAGTTGACCAATCTTCAGGTGTCGGTTTTTTATTCAAAACAGCATGATTGTGTTTCGACAAATCTGACATCAGTTTGACGCGCTTGTTTTCAAGGGCGTGCCATTGGTATTTTATTGTTGTTTCCATTTTTTTTAAGATCAAGCTTGAGCAGTAGGGGTATTAAAATTCATTGGAAATGGCGGCACGTCTTTCTCTTCAATATTTCCAAATTGTTGTTCAAATTTGTTGATATTGTCGGCTAAGGCAGTCAACAGGCGTTTAGCGTGTTCGGGCGTGAGGATGATGCGGCTTTTGACTTTCGCTTGTGGCACATTGGGCATCATGCGAATAAAATCCACTACAAACTCCGAATTGGAATGTGAAATAATTGCCAAATTGGAATAGATGCCTTCCGCAATATCTTCGGACAACTCAATATTTATTTGACTTTGATTTGGGCTTGGAATAGTTGCCATTATATTTTCTTTTTTGATGAATAAATTTTTTTAATGAAATAAAAAACGTTGCAATGATAACAAAAGTTACAACAAAACTACCCCCCTCAGTAGTAGAACCTCAAATACCATCTATCAAATCTCTAATTTTATTAATCAATTCAACCCTTTTTCATACTCGGATTCTGTGAGTAATACTATCTCTAAATCAATAAAGGTTTTTGAAAAAGTTTGATATCGTGTTGAACTGATGAATTGATTCAGCCAATGAGCGAAATCCAATAAGTTTTTATCTTGAGCTGAGTAGGGAAAATATTGCATGGCAATCTGTTTTTGCCATTGACTATTTTCGATTTGATTAAAATTATGAAAAGGCCTGTCTAAAAATTTGTCAATAATATACGTATTGGACATATAAGTTTCAAGAACTTTTTTTTCTGCATCTTTGAATTTACCGTTTTTGAAAAGGGTAATACACCATTCAAATAAGAACCCGGGAGCACCTATGTCATCCGGAAAATTTTTCTGAAACCACTTAAAATAAGCCATTGCCCCCTTAAAATCGCTCAATTTGATATAATACTGAGGGGGTTCGTAACGTAAGCCACGACCATCATGGTACCCTCCCCATTGTCGTTTTTCATCAGCTATAGCCTTGCGAATAGCTGCAATTTGATTTTTAGCTTTTTCAATTTGATAAAGAGTCATAGTCTAAATATCTAATTTCTAAATGTCTATAGTCTAATCAATCAATCAATCAATCGCCCTATCCAAATGCACATACCCACCATCCACATGAATTAATTGCCCAGTGGTATGGCTCGATTTATCAGACAATAAAAAAGCCACCATATTAGCAATTTCCTCACACGTGGTCATGCGATTTTCTAAAGGTATGCGGGCTGTTATTTTTTTCAAAGTCTCTTCAGGATTGGGTATCGTTTGAATCCAACGGGCATACAAAGGCGTCCAACTTTCAGCCACTATCACAGCATTCACTCGGATGCCATATTTCAATAATTCAACCGCCCATTCTCTCGTGAGCGCGTTGCGTCCGCCATTGGCTGCGGCATAAGCGGAGGTGTTGCCTTGCCCTGTTTCAGCCGTTTTTGAACTAATATTGACAATTGCGCCCTTGGATTCTTTCAAATAGGGCAAGGCATGGTGCGCCATGAGGTAGTAATGCACCAAATTTTTATGCAGCGATGCCATGAAATTGTCGTAGTTGCCATGCTCCAAACCAACGCCATCGTTCACGCCAGCATTGTTCACCAAGCCATCGATGCGACCATATTTTTGAGCAACGGCTTCCACCGCTTTTTGACAA
>JAYUUR010000058.1:0-2118 GCA_043754475.1 Saprospiraceae bacterium
CACAAAAGAGATTCCTCCTGAATGACAAAGCTGTACCTATGTGTCAAAAAAAACATTTTGTGTCAAAAAATAACAATAAATGTCCAACCAACGCTTTCAAATAAAAGACCCTACGTCCATAATAGCCGATGCTTACCACTTTGCGGCTTTGCAACCCCATATTTGGATGAGTAAAGTCACCACGATTCTCGAAGCCTTGAGAAAGGAATTTACCACACGGAGTATTTATGATGTCTGGATTCGGTGGCAACAGCCCGAGGAAGGCGGCTATCCTGTATCATTGTTGAAAACGTTGGTTCAACTCAAAAGGGATAGTTATCAGTTGTATTTATCAGATATTACGGCGCAATTACAAGCTACTTTTAAAGAAAATGAAGAACAAGCTTGGTCGGAGTTTATAGGGCATTATACCGAAGCTATCAATAATTGGCAAACGGACATTGCTGAAAATCTCTGTCGAAACTGCTTGGATTATACCCCCCCTCAGTATAAAAGCCAAATTTTAGCATTTCAAGAGCTAAATGCCTTGCATTGTGCTTCGAGATGGGTAGAATGTATGCCTTTTTACATGAAATTAAAAGAAAACCCTGCTTTAAACAATGAGCAAAAAGCACTTTTAGAAGCCACAATTGGTCAAATTAGGCTATATTATTTAGATACTCAACCGGATATTGCATTGAGTTACTTCAATAAAGCAGCTAAGTTAGCCCCTGAGTTAGCGCGGACTGAAAGGAGTTTTGGCGAGGTAAAATTGAAAGCTCGCATATTTGTTGAAGCCCGTCAACATTTTTTTAAAGCTGTTGAAAAAACGAATGCCGATTCAGAAATGTACCTCTACATCGGCGACAGTTATAAAGACGATTTGAACCTTTCGGCGGCTGAAAATTGGTATAAAGTAGGTTTGAAAATCAATCCGTTGGATGCTAATTATAATGCCCGCATGATTCGACTTTATGGCGAACCGTCTTTAATAAATAAAAAACAAGCGGCTTTTGCTAAGGAATTAGACATTACATTCATTCTCGAACCTGATAATTTCTACAACAATACGATTTATAATATTTATCGAGAAATAGCTGCCGCCTATCAACTCAATCAAAAAAATGACGAGGCAATTGAGTGGTATAAAAAGGCTATTGAACTCAATCCTGATTGGATAATTGCTTGGATTGATTTGGGTTACACCTATTTTTATATGAATCAATATGAACCTGCTGAAACGCATTTCAAAAAGGCAATTGCCTTAGCACCTGAGGCTTTTGACGGACATTGGGCAATGGCAATTCTCTATGATCAACAGAAAAAATATGATAAAGCTATCGCCGCTTACGAAAAATGTATTGAATTGCGACCTGAATGGGAGCATACCATCCGAAATACTGAGGGGGTGCTTTTGAATGACGATAAACACTATGACAAAGCCATTGAAAAATATAAAAAAGCGGTTGAATTACAACCTAAGGTGAGCATCTATCATGACAATTTAGCACAGGCTTTTCAAAGCAATAAACAGTATGAAGAAGCAGAAAAAGAATATGAAATAGCCCTTCAATTAGACCCTGATAATTATAGTTTATTGAACAGAGTAGGCATCTTTTATTACAATCAAAAAAATTATAAAACAGCCGTTGAATATTATCAAAAAGCTATCACTTTTCAACCCCCTGAGTATATTTATTATGACAATCTCGGCTTGGCATACTCCGATGCTGCTGATTGGAATAATGCAGAAGAAGCTTATAAAAAAGCGATAGAATTAGTACCTCAAGATGCTGTTTATATCAATAGTTTAGGGGTGCGATATTATGGTCAAAATCAATACGAAAAATCTATTGAATATTACGAAAAAGCAACGGCAATTAATCCGTTGCCTCTTTATTTTGAAAACATCGGATTGTCTTATGAACTGTTGAAAAATATAGGAAAAGCTGAAAAAGCATACTTAAAAGCCCTCGATTTGACTGAAAAGAATGCTGAACAAACGCCCGTCGAAGAAAAAGCACGTACTTATAATTGTCTTGGCGTTTTTTACGACAATCAAAAAGACATGTCAAAAGCCATTGGTTTTTATAAAAAAGCTATGGATATTATGCCTGAAACTAAGGTTTATCAAACCAA
>JAYUUR010000059.1:0-2117 GCA_043754475.1 Saprospiraceae bacterium
GACGTCAACAATCACCATGAATACCGTGAACAAGCCCTTCCCGCCTACGCCGTCAGCTTTGCGGATGCACGTGGCACGACAGTGTATGTAGCAGCGGAATTGGGCACTGTTCAGCGGTTTCGGAACGATAAATGGCGTATATTTGATTTCCTCTGGATGCTCCACACGATGGATTTTCAAAGCCGTGATAATTTCGGCAACATCCTTTTGAGGGCATTTTCAATATTTGGCATTTTGACTATTTTTTCAGGATTTACTTTGTTTATCATTAGTTCTAAGGCATTTATGCGTAAAAAATCCTAATAATTTGCATAAAAACCATTTGATAAGCACCCCCTCAGTATAAATAGGTAATTGGCAATGGGTAATTGGTAATGGCATTAACAAAATATTAGGTTTTGTAATATATTTTTCTTTAATTTTGTAGGAAAGATATATTTGACTCTCTAAAATATCAGTGATGCCTCCCGTTCCAATTAAAGCCATATTTATGCGTTCGCGCCGCCAATTGCTCGATGCAGCTTTGTTGCATCTGAGTGATAAATACTACCCGCGACTTTCCAATAATGAGAGATGTATCAAAGGCAAATATATTAGTTCGCGTGTAGGCGAATTGCTGGAAGGCGCCTTGACATTTCAGCAAGATGGACGGCATGTTTTGGTGTCTGTTACGCCTTTTGATGTCGCGCGTTTTGAAAAGAATAAAGACTGGCTGCAAGCCAATATTCGTGTTCCTCAACCTAATAGGTCGTTTGTCTTGACCGAGTCCGTGATTGCAGGCATGATTATTTTTATTGGACTTTTTCCATTCGGGACGCCGATGGGTTCTTTTATGATGGGCTGTTTTGCTTTTATAGTTTATTATGCTTACTCAATTTTTAGAGCAGAGGATTTAGGTCGAGAATTGAAGCAGTCTTCAAATCTCTCATTGTATCAATTTATACCCGATTGCCGATTGCCTGCTAATGAAAATTGGCTTGTTGTAGGAGACGAAATTTTTAAAAGAAAGTCTTTTATTGAGCCTATGGCATTGCTCAATTTGTGCAGAGATGAAGGTGTCGGTTTGCTGGTTATTCTTCAAGACGATAAACTGCGAGTATGGAATCATCCTCAACATCGGAGTGCTTCTATTGAAACAAAATATGATGTCCGGATTCCGTATTTGCTCAATAATTAAACTTTAATTCAATATTTAAATCATTTACCTTCAATAATTTAACGAGTTTTTTATTAAAATAATTTCAAATAAAAAGCATTAAAAATTTTCGATTTTTGTATATACAAAATACCATTATTCAGGTATTTCAGAGTTGTTAATAAAAGGTTAATTTTGTGTAGAAATTGAATGGAAACAAAATTATATAAATTTAAGTGTATATAAAGAATTCAGATTATACATCCCATGACTTTTGAATTATTATCACGTTTGGTCATAGAAAAAGTAAAGTTAGGTTCGTCCTATTGAACTTAAATGCAAAATTTTTTCTTAATGCTGACCATTAACGAAGCGAAACGTTAAAGTGACTTGAGAATAAAATCCTTTAAGCTGCACGGCTTAAAGGATTTTTTGTTTTATCCCTTCATAAACGCTTGTCCTATCCCTTTCTCCGACATTAAATTCCTCAATTCATCCAAAACCGTTATATCTTCAATGGTTGAAGGTGCGCTAAAAGGCTTGCCATCCGCAATATGGCGCATGATTTTACGCAATATTTTACCCGAACGCGTCTTGGGCAACCGCTTGGCTATCACGGCACGGCGAAAGTAGGCGACTGCACCCAATTGTTGCCTAACCATTTGTATTAAATCGGCTTCAAGCTGGTGTTCAGTAATATCTTCGCTGCCTTTGAGCACTACAAAGCCCACAGGCACTTGTCCTTTCATTTCATCTTCTACGCCAACGACGGCGCACTCTGCTACGGCAGGATGCGACGCCACTATTTCCTCCATAGCCGATGTAGAAAGGCGATGACCCGCTACGTTGATGACATCGTCGATGCGTCCCGTGATGAACACATACCCCTCAGTATTTTTATAGCCACCGTCGCCTGAAAAGTAAAAACCTGGATAAGCTGCTAAATAAGCGTCTTTAAACCGCGCCGTATCGTTCCAAAGCG
>JAYUUR010000060.1:0-2115 GCA_043754475.1 Saprospiraceae bacterium
CCCTCAGTATTCCGTTCCTCTTTCGGCAATCGATGTCGATTTGAAGTGGTTACGACATCAATTGAATCTACTTTTGGACGTAAAAAGCGGGTAATATTCCAATTTCTAAAAATTCCACTGGATTGGATGGGCGGAAAATAGTAAGCAATGATTAAAAATTTCAATGTCAATGTTTTAATAAACCAATAGGATTTTCAATTATAACTTTTGGCAAATTAGAGAATATTTTTTGAGGTTCAAGAATAGCTTGAATCACTTCCAAAAATTGTTGAGCGATGATGCGTTCATCAAATTCTGTTTCTACCTTTTTTCTACTTTTATGAGCCATTGATCGACGCTCTTTGGGCGACAATTCAATCATTTTAATCATAGCATCCGCTAAAGATTGGACATTCCGCACCTCTACCAAATAACCGTTTGCGCCATCTTCCACAGCTTCGCGGCAACCCGCCACATCGGTCGTGATGACGCACCGTTGCATCGCCATCGCTTCTTGAATCACGCGCGGAATGGCTTCGCGATAGGAAGGCAAAACTACACAATCGGCTTCGCGAATGAGTGGGCGAACGTCTGCCACCATGCCTTTATAGATAATAACTTTTTCATCTATCCAAGCTTGTAATTCATTTTCGTTGATGGCGGAAGGGTTGCCATAATCAATCTCCCCGACCAGCCAAAACTCTGAATTAGGTCGTAATTTTTTTACAAGATGAGCCGCTTCTACAAATTCGCAGATGCCTTTATCGTATAAAAAACGCCCGATAAAACAGAAAATAACTTTATCAAGATGGACACTTTTAGGTTCTTTCGGTTGAAAATGTAGCGTATTAATGCCGCAGCCTTTAACGGAAAGACTTTTTTCAGCCTCGACTATGCCCAATTGATTGAAAAGCAAACGGTCATCTATATTTTCAAAAATAACTTTTTGACTGAATTTGAAGGATAATTTATACAATTTTTGACTGATGGTATTCACTAAACCATTGTGCAAAAAGGCATAACCCAAGCCCGTAACAGCGCAAACATAGGGAATACTCAACCAAGCCGCCGCCAAACCACCCCAAATATTGGGCTTTACAGTATAATTCAGTACAAGATCAGCATTCTCACGCCTGAGTATTTTTTTTAATTCAAAAAAAAGACGGAGGTCGTTAAAAGGGTTTAAACTCTTGCGGGCAAGGTGTTTGAGTGGAATGTGATGAACCGTCGGAAAATCGTTCAGATACGTAATGAAGGTGTCCAAAGGCGCGATGACAACCACCTCAAACTCATTTTCAAGCAGAATATTCAGAATATTGCGTCTGAAATTATGAATATTCCACGTTGAATTGGCAATTATTACGATTTTCTGTCTTTTGTACATTTAAGAATACTGGGTTCCTTTTGTTTTTTTCACTTTTTCATTCACTTGCTTGATGTCCTGCTCTTTGGATTTAGGGTAAATCAGCAAAACATTATCATCGTCTACGATTATCAAATCTTCGACCCCCCTCAGTATCACGAGCTTTTCGTCGGGTACGCGCACGAAGCAATTCGACGTTTCGGTCGCTATAACGTTTTTGCTTTGGAACACATTGTTATCAGCATCTTTTTCAGACTCTTGATACAAGGCTCCCCATGCGCCCAAATCAGACCAACCGAAATCGCAAGGGATGGTATAAACGTTGTCGGCTTTTTCCATCACTGCATAATCTATTGATATTGAAGGTGTTGTGGGATAATATTCGTTGATGAACGCTTGCTCCCCCTCAGTATTGAAGGCATCTTTACCCTTTTCAAATATATTAAAAATGACTTCCGAATTATTTTTAAATGCCTTTAAAAGCGATTTCACACTCCATATAAAAATGCCCGCATTCCAGAGATAATTACCGGCAGCTACAAACTCTTTTGCTTTTTCAAGCACGGGTTTTTCCGTAAAACTTTTGACCTTAAAGATACCGTCTTTATTGGCATCGTGCCGATTGTATTGAATATATCCGTAGCCTGTATTGGGGTTAGAAGGCGTGATGCCGAGCGTCATCAAGGCATCATTATTTTGAGTAAAAACAAGGGATTTTTCAATATTTCTTAGAAATTCGGCTTCATTTATAATCAAATGGTCGGATGAAGCCA
>JAYUUR010000061.1:0-2113 GCA_043754475.1 Saprospiraceae bacterium
GGTCCATCCACATAATGCCCATTCGGATTGGGTCTATCGAGAATAATGACAGGAATATTATTTTGAGCACCTGCTTCCAAAATATATTGCAGCGTAGAAATATATGTATAAAAACGAGCTCCAACATCCTGAATATCAAACACTAATACATCTATATTTTTCAAATCTTGAGAATCAGGCTTTGCTTTTTTACCATAGATAGAAATAATGGCAATACCCGTTTTAGCATCCACAGTATTATCTACTTTTTCACCTGCATCAGCATCGCCCCTAAAACCATGCTCTGGTGCAAATATTTTTTGAATTTTAATACCTTGTTTAATCAAAGTATCAACGATATGCGTTTTGTTTTTTCCGACAATAGAAGTCTGATTGACGACCAACCCCACATTCTTATTTTTCAGCAGTTTAATGTACTTATCAAAACACTCCGCCCCTACTTTAATTTGAGCATTTTGAAACGTTTTGGTAGAAGATTGCGCATTTGATTGAATAAAAACAAAACAAATAATTGCAATTAGGATAATTTTTTCTAACTTCGTATTCATATTGACTTTAATATTGTAACACGAAACGGCTATTTCATGTTTGGTTTAGCAAAGCGAAACGCTAATTTCGCATTCATCAATTAATAGTCGAATTGTAAAGCGAAACTCCAGTTTCGCATTCATCAATTAATAGTCGAAATTAATTTAATAATCTGATTTACCATATTGTTTTTAAAAATTTCAAGAATTTAAGGATTTGATGTCAAAAAAACTTTATGCCATAGTGGATATTGAAACCACAGGCGGGCAAGCTGCCAGAGAGAAAATTACAGAAATCGCTATCGTGCTACACGATGGTGAAAAAATTGTTGACGCCTTCGAGTCTTTGGTCAATCCTGAGCGCTCCATTCCATATTTTATCACCCAAGTCACTGGCATCACTGATGAAATGGTGGTCAACGCACCTCGATTTTATGAAATAGCGAAGCAAGTTGTGAAAATGACTGAGGGGGCAGTGTTTGTAGCCCATAATGTTCGGTTCGACTACTCATTTATTCAAGAAGAATTCCGCCGTTTAGGATTCACCTTCGTTCGTCAACAGCTTTGTACGGTCAAATTGAGTCGCAAAGCTTTCCCTGGTTTGCCATCTTATGCGTTGGGTAATTTGATAAAACATTTTAATATCAAAGTGAAAGACCGCCATCGAGCAATGGCAGATGTGATGGCGACGGTTGATGTTTTTCAAAGGATATTAGCTCAAGAAGGTAATACTGAACAAGCCCGAATTTTAATCAATAAAGGCATCAAAGAAAATCATTTGCCCAATGATATGCCGATGGAGATGCTGCATAAATTACCTGAATCGTGTGGAGTATATTATTTGCACGATAAAAATGGCGAAGTCATTTATGTTGGTAAAAGTATCAATATTCAAAAACGCATTTTTGAACATTTTGGCGATAAAACTTCAAAAGGCGATAAATTGCAACAATCTGTTTTTGATATTTCATTTGAAGAAACGGGTAGCGCATTAATAGCTTTACTTCTTGAAAATTATGAGATAAAACGCTTGAAACCCAGCATCAACAAAGCCCTTAGGAAAACCTATTTTCCATATTGTGTTTATAGTTTTACAGATGAAAATGGATATATCCGATTTCATGCCGTTAAAAATGTAGTGGCTATTCGGAAAAAGCATACTTTATTAAATGAATTTGAAAAACTCATTGAAGGCAAATCTTACTTAAAAGCTGTTGCTAAACGGTTTGAATTGTGTGAAAAGCTGATGGAGCCTTTATATACTGAGGGGGTGGTGTCTATTCCTCGCAGTTGTTTTCAACATCAAATTGGTCAATGCCGAGGGGCATGCGTGGGTGAGGAGTCAGTTGAGTCTTATAATGAAAGGGCTTCTCAGGCGATTGAAAAAATGAATACGCTTTTTGAAGAGGATTTTTTCATCATAGATAAAGGTAGAACACCTGATGAGCGGGCTGTTGTATTAATTGAAGGAGGGCAATATAAAGGTTATGGTTATGTAGATTATGAAAATATCACCACCGAGGATTTATTTGAAGCTATTAAGAAATATCCTACCAATGCTGATTGCAATAAAATTATCAAGTTGT
>JAYUUR010000062.1:0-2113 GCA_043754475.1 Saprospiraceae bacterium
ATGGTAATAGCCGGCGTAACGACATAGCTAAATGTAGAGGAATCAACTGCACCGTTCAATTCCGCCTTGAAAACAACGGTATGTCCGCCTTCTGAAGCCACCGTGATGGTTTTCGTCAATTCTTTAGCATTATTGGCGGAGGCAATGAGCACTCCATTATCCGTCAAAGTCAAATTACTGGCAATGGATGCCGCTCCTTTGACATTAATCATTTGTCCAATGGCACTATAAATAGTAGATGATGCTATAGGCGTGACGAGTAATGCCTTCAAAGCACTGCCACTTGAAAAAATATCGTAGAAAATATCCCCTTCACCAGTCGTTTTGCCAACTCTACTGCCATTTGAATTGCGGAAAACAAAAGCCAATTTGAGAATTTTATCCGTTGCTGGCACACCATAAAAGGCTCTGATGTTCGTAATGGCTAAAGTATAGATGCCATTGCCCTGTGGCGTCAATTTTACTGAGGGGTCATTCACAGTCCATTGAAACTTGACAAATTTCCAATCGGTGGGCGAAGTACTTTTATCCGTGATGACGCCCGTGTGAGCATACACATCACCCGTTTCAGTGGCTAATCCCATATTGCCTTCTTTCGCATTGAAAGTAATCGTGACATTGTCATCAGGTCCTGGGAATACAGGCGTGCCAGTGACTTGTGCTTGGCTTATATTCGCCAATAAAATAATGACTAAGAGAAGTAATTTTTGATACATTCTTTTGTAATGATGAGTGATGAGTGATGAATGATGAGTTATGAGTTATGAGTTATGAATGATGAATGATGAATATTTAGTTTGATAAGGTTTTTTATAGAAATATGCGAATATTGGGTTAAAAAGCACATTATGATACTACGTATCAAGGTGAAAAACTTAGAATCCGCATTATTATAAACATTTTGACACTCCGTGTCATGGGCATTTGAACAATACTAATAGGGTTTTCTTATAAAAACATCTATCATCTTGAAACCGCCCGTTTCAACGGGCGGATTGAATAAACCCACGATTTACATCTATCATCTTTTCAGAAACATCACATCTGATGGGATGTTTTTGAAAAGATGATAGATGTGAGACCAGCTATTTTAATTTTGGGGTTGTGTAATAAGTCCTTTGATTTGATTTTTGAAAATTCAGCCCAAATTAAATTTTGAATTGAGTATTAAATAACCGCATTTCAAAATAATAGAATTGTTAATCAATATTTTTGAAATATAATTTGGTCAAAAATTTCATTTTTCAAAAAAAAGACTTATTACACAACCCCTTTCAAGATGATAGATGTTTTATAAGAAAACCCTATTAGTATTGTTCAAATGCCCATGACACGGAGTGTCAAAATGTTTATAATACAGGATATTATGCTGATGTTTATTGACACGGAGTGTCAAAATGTGCTTTTTAACCCAATATTCGCATGAAATGCAAAATTAGGCTTTTAGGTTTTAAAATAGAAAATATTAGTGTTTTAAAAACATAAAACTCTTGGATGGAAATTAGACGGTATTGATAGTTTGAAAACGAATCAATAAGTCAATAAATCCTCACCATTAGTAGAAAATTCAAAAAATGCTTTACTCATCAATGACTTCCAAAGCGTTCCCCCTTTGGGGGTTAGGGGGCTGTCAAACAAAAACCCCTCAGTATCTTGCTTGATACTGAGGGGATGCCGTGTTTTCAGATTAAAAATTGTGTTTTCATTCCTGGGAGATGAACAGTTGACTATCACGAAACCCAAACAGTCACCTCTTGCGACCAACCACTCTTTTTGCCTTTTGTACCAATCGCCCGCAAATGGAAAGTAATATGGCTACCCGGCTTCAAGTCCGTGATAACAGTCGAACTGCTGGTACTATAATCCCCATTTTGCCAAACCGTTTCGCCTGCGTACAACCGTTCGATGCCATAAGTCACAGCCCCCGGCGTAGGTTTCCAAGACAATTTGACCGCGCCCGACATATCCGAGACATTGAGCACCGTCACGCCCGTAGGAACGGTCAATACTGTAATCGGTTTGGGCGTTTCCCGCACTTGATAACCAGCAGCCTCGACCATGTCTTCATTCTCATTCGCTAAGGCTTCGACTTGAATGGCGACAGTGACCAATT
>JAYUUR010000063.1:0-6204 GCA_043754475.1 Saprospiraceae bacterium
ACAGGAAAAATCATTGCTTTTATCCTGTTGGGTGTTCTGATTTTAATCATATCTTTTGTTTATCAAAAAATAAAGGTGTTGGTTTTGGACGATAATAAAACAAAGGAAAATGACAAAGACATTGAAAATATATAGCCTATGCGTAGCCCTATTATGGTCAAATATGTCAATAGCGCAAATCACAAAAGCAAAAATACAACCCTTTGCAAAAAATGGCTTGTATAAAATGATTGTGCCGCCAGAAATTCGCTCTCATTCAAAAGATGATTTAAGTGATTTTAGAATATTTGATGATAAGAATAATGAAGTGCCTTATTTCTTGTTAGGTGATGCAACTGAAAAAGCAGTTGAGCAATTTGAAGAATTTGCTATTGTTTCAAAAGTTGTTAATAATAAAAAGTCAACTTCAATTGAAATAGCCAACCCTAAAGCTCAAATCAATGGTTTAGAACTCATAATTGCCAATTCGGAAGTCATAAAAAAGTACAGCATGAGTGGCAGCAACGACCAAAAAGAATGGTTCGGCTTGATTAATAATGGTACATTAAGCGATTTGCAAAGTTCAGAAACAACGTATATTTCAAAGGAAATTTCATTCCCGTTATGCTCCTATCGTTTTTTAAAAATTGTATTTGATGATTCTACAACATTGCCCATTAATATTTTAAAAATAGGCAATGCACATACGAATTTTTTAAAAGGGGAACTGCAAGAAATTAAGGTAAAAAGCCTACAAACGACTCAAATTTCAGCAGAAAAAAAGACCCTCATAAAGATAGAATTTGGCTTTCCTCAATTTATTGATAAGGTTGTTTTTGACATCAATAAAACAAGCCTTTTCAAACGCAATGCTCGGATTTATACCGATAAAGAACGCGCTGAAAAGCATAAAACAGTTAAATATCAACACGATATTGCGCGTTTTTCAGTAGCTTCAAATCAGAGCAATAGCTTTGAAATACTCAATACCAAGCAACAGTTTTTATTCATTGAAATTGACAATCAAGACAATCCACCTTTGCAAATTACAGAAATTAAGTTTTATCAAAAGCCGATTTTTGCAATTGCCGATTTAAAATCCAATGAAAATTATACGATTAAAACAGGTTATCCCAATCTGTTGCCACCGAATTATGATTTAGCTTATTTTAAGGAAACAATTTCTGAAACTTTGCTTGAAACGCAAATCACATCCATTGAACTACAAAAACAAGGCAATACAGCAGATACGCAAGCGAGTTTTTGGCAACATCCTTGGTTTATGTGGCTTTGCATTGTTATAGCTGGTCTGATGATATTGTTTTTTGCAATGAAATTAGTCAAAGACATGTAGTGGCATTTTAGAATTAGAACATTCTACTTTCTTTCCAATAAAGCCTTTTTGAAATAAACACCTTGCCGAGTCGGTGTATAATTCCAATCCGTAAAGAGTCGAGGAGCCCATTGCGGGTCAAAAACCCAGACGACCCATGAAATGCCTTGTGCATCACAATATTTTGTAATGGCATCTCCATAGGATTCATCGCTGATGACTGGGATATGCGCGCCTTTTTCCTCTGCACCACAAAAGCCGATTTCAGTTAAAATAATAGGGTATTTTTCTTTAACAAATCCCCAATCTTTTGTCCATTGCTCCTCCCACGGTGCTTTTCTTTTCATCGGATATGGGTGCGAAACATAGGCAATGCCTTCTATACTGAGGGGGTCAGTGGCGACATCCGTCAAATCATAAGCCCAATTGAAACCGGCTACAAGTGGAATTGCGGTATTGCCATGCGCTCGAATAATGCCAATCATTTCTTCATTCAACTTTTTCCATTCTGCCCAAGAGCAGGTGCCTAACTGCCCGCTATAAACAGTAGGTTCATTGAACAACTCAAAAAAGGCAACCGCAGTATTGCCTTTAAAATGTTTTGCCATCGTGCGCCAAAAATCGAAGGTTTCTTTTATAGTTGTATCATAACTATCATTTTGGTACATTTCAGTGCGGAGGTTGCCGATGCTATGCCAATCAATGATGACGTAAAGACCCAATTCTTTTGCCCAATTCACGCCTTCATCCAGCATGGCGAGGTATTTTTCTTTGCCCAATCTGCGCCATGCAGTCGGATGTATGGGTAATCGAACAATATTAGCACCCCAATTTTTTATTTCCTCAAAATAGGCTTTGTTCCAATGCCCAATATTCATCAGTCTTTCAGGATCACTGGCGTTTAAACCTCTGAAAATGAAGGGTTTATCATTGTCAATTACAAAACTATTGCCTTTAACTTTGATTTGTTTCAGCTCTGTTATTTGAGCGTTTGTATAGAATGATAAGGTAGAGAGTAGTATAAAAAACAAGGTCTTTTTCATATGGAGAAGCGGAAAGTTTAAGAAACCAATAAATAAGTTATTTTTACACGTCAAATTTATCTTTTTAAATCACTAAGGTTATAAAAAAATTATTAAAAAATGCAAATAGGGATAGATAGTTTTGCAGCACAGTTTGATAAAAGAACAAATGTCCATGGAACTGAATTGGTTTAATTTCGCTACTGGAAGTTCGTGAATCGGAAAAAAGCATAGCTGCAAAAACTACTCATACCCGTCAGTAAATGCCATACTGCATGACCTTGATACCATGAATCAGGGTCGCAGCCTATTTTTTGAACATCTAAAGTCCGTATTTTGATGGCAACGATGATTAAAATAAAACTTAATATTCCTAAAATCAGAGAACGCTCTTTTCTAAATTGGACATAATTAATACCAATCAAAAGCAATAGAAGCAGTATCAAAATAGGGATTAATACACTGCTCGAAACCATTAAAGCAATTTTATAAAACAACATAATGAGCAATAATAAAACCATCACAATTAAGATTTTGGCTTTATTTTGAAATTCCACCCGATAAAAAACATGGTAAAGCCCAATGCTGGCTAAGATAATGCTGATGCCATACGTGCCGTTCATATCCACACGCTGCCCTATCCACGTGAGCGATGCATGGAAAAAAGCACTGCCAATACTCAAGTAAATAAAACAAAAGCCCGTCAAAATCGACAGCATGGGAAATTGCTCCATTCTATTAAGGTTATTTAATCCTTTATTTTTATAATCTTCAAATCCTATCTGACTAATCAATATGCCGAAAAAGAAATAAGCCAGATTGGAATATGTATTCATGGATTGATGAAAAAACCGCTCGACATGGTTGAATTCGCAATATTCCACCGTAAGGGCGGATTTACTGATAGCCATGCCCTGCCAAACGCTGCCTGTGAGATAGGTGTTCAAGGCTATCCAAATGGTGAGCATGATTAAGGTGTAAAAAGCTGAGAGGAGGAGTTTATGTTTCATGATGTTTTTTTAGAATTAGGATTGGTTGGATTTAAAAGATGTTTAAGGATTTGCCAGCGGCATTTACGCAATCCTTAAACATCTTTAAAATCCTACGCATCTAATTCAAATTACCAATCCTTATTTTATTTTTTTCATTTTATCATGTTGCATTTTATGTATCACCCAATCGGGAATATAATTCCGCAATTCCCATAATTCATTGCTGGGTTCGCCGACTAATTCAGGCGTAATGTCTTCACTCATTTTATGGTGATCATATTTGTTATTAAAAATGTGATGGTATTCCAAAGCGAGTGCGCCAAAATTGAGTAATAGACCGGATTTAATATTCAACCGTTCAAGTGTATTGATGGCTTGGGATTTATCCTCATTGGTTAATTGACTTTTTGCTTTCGCTTCAATAGTGACGCTTTTATCGCAAAAGAAATCTACACGCCGTGCTGCTATTTTAAAGTTATCGTAAAAAATTGGTAGCCATACTTCTCGCTCGAATTTAATACCGACGTACCCCAATTCAATAGCTAATGCGCGGCAATATACATATTCTCGGAATCCACGCCCTAATTTACGATGTACAGTCATAGCACATCCGTTGATGCGATAGGTTAAATCATTTTTCTCCATAGTGATGTTTTTTGTTTTAGAATTTTATATTAGAATTAATAATTTGAATTAGGGTTTAATTAGAATGCGTAGGATTTTAAAGATGTTTAAAGATTAGATAAATGCCGCTTTAAAATCCTTAAACATCTTTCTCATCCTACTAATCTTAATTTAAATATAGAATCAGCATGAAAAGAATGAAAAAATGTTCAAGGATTGAGTAAATACTGCTGGCAAATCCTTAAACATCTTTAAAATCCTACCAATCCTAATTCAAATAATAAAAATCCTAATTCAAAACCACTAAACTCGGATTAATCGGATACCGACCAAAGTCTTCGCCATAAATTGCTACACCCCCCTCAGTATCAGCCTGTATTTTCAAGGTAATAAAGCCCTGATTCGCTGATTTTTTCAAATCCGTTTTTGAAATCGGTATTTTAATTAAATAACCATACGAACCGGCTTCTCGCAACTTCTTATCTTTCAATTGATTATGCCATGACAATACGCCGCGATGGTCAGCAGGGTCATCAGCTAATGTTACCGTTTTGGCTTTCAAACCATTGATAAAAACGCTGACGACTGAGGGGGTCGTTTTTTCATCGGTCATGGGATAGGCGTTCGGGTTTTTATGTGGTGAAACAAGCGCACCCAGCATATAGTCTTGATTTTTATTGAAATCCTCTCCTTTATCTTTATCAAAAAGTTGTTTGGCAGAGGCTTCAAATAAAATATAGGCTTCTTTGGCATTGGATATATTCACAGCTTTTGAAATCGGTATTTGATATTCAAAATAACCCTTACCAGCACCATTGACTTTCAAACCATCCATCACATTCCACGATTTGAGCGACCATTCTGCTTTTTTAAAATCTTTAGGTTGCACTTCAATAATAGTTGTTTTTGCTGCGTTTTGAGTAGATTTTACGACGAAATGCATGAAATTATGATGCAGAACATTTCCTTCATTGTCTTTCAAGGTCAATTTCACAATGCCCAAACCTGCTATCTCAGGCACTTGTATTTTCAAAGGCGTCAATTGCTTTTGCATCCACGGTTGATAATCAAAAGGCATTTTATTAGACATTAAAGTCTTGTTTTCACCCGTTTTATCCATAAAATCGACTGAATATTCAACGGTCAGTTGATTGCCTTTCATAGCTTTGCTTGACATCGCTGAGATGTAAAGCGGCACTTCCAATGTCTCACCGCCTTTCATAGTTTT
Organism: Saprospiraceae bacterium; assembly: GCA_043754475.1. Classification (GTDB taxonomy): domain Bacteria; phylum Bacteroidota; class Bacteroidia; order Chitinophagales; family Saprospiraceae; genus JAAFJT01. Next base: position 5,179 of record JAYUUR010000063.1, read on the forward strand.
ACAAATTTCATTGCCTGTTGAGAGGTAAAATGCGGAGTGAAAATCCTTATCCGTCATACCTGAAACCAATTCATTCAAGCCAGTAAATTTTTTAGAACGGTCAAAACGCCAATAGCCGTTCCATTCATTGATGACATCGTGGTGCTCGGTATAAAGCCAACCAGCTACCTTTGGATGCTGCCGAAATGAATTCATCATACGGTGATAATCCCAAGACCAATCCACATCGCCTGTGCTACCATCATAGCCCCAAACATTGCCACATTCGGAATTAATATTGGGTTGATTGCCTTGTTTAAAACCTTTTTCAAAATGGTGAGTGCTGCCTTCAAAAGTGTTTTTATCAATCATATTTAAATGCTCTTCCCATGCCCAACCAGGGAGGTATTCATGCCATGAATTAATATCCGTCTCGGTATGTCCTCTGCCGCAGCAAATTGAATTGTCCTCAACTAAGCGAGTCGGGTCAAGCGATTTGGCTAAATAATACATGGAAGCGACCCAATTTTGAGTTTGAGGTAAATATTTTGAAGAGGATTTACCATTTTCAAGCACTTTTGTCGTCAAACCCCATGTTTCATTGAATGTAATCCATGAAAATATAGAGGGATGATTGTAATCCCGTTTAATCATTTCCCTCAACGTATATTCCGATTCTGCTTGCGCTTGTTCATCGGGTTCGCCCCATGAATTGGGCAAATCGGACATCACCAACAAGCCCAATTTATCTGCCCAATACAACTTGCGCGGCACATCTACTTTAATATGCGTCCTCAAACCATTCAAGCCAATGTCTTTACACAATTGGATTTCATTTTTCATAAACTCATCCGTTGGAAACGTATAAAAGCCTTCGGGATGATAAGATTGATCGAGCGTCAATTGTAGATAAATGGGCTGATTGTTCAAGGCAATGTAGGGAATATCGGTATTTGGTAAATTAACGACGGATATTTTACGCATCCCGAAATAGGATTTTACAACATCATCGCCGATGGTAATTTCCGTTTCATATAAATAAGGGTC
>JAYUUR010000064.1:0-6197 GCA_043754475.1 Saprospiraceae bacterium
GGGCAATATATTCTACGCCAAAAAATACCTGCCGATGGGGCAACTTACAGAATCCGAGCAGAGGCAAATGGTTATGATGTGGTAGAAGCGACTCAGAAAATGCCTTCTGTGGCTACGCTTGATTCAGTGCGGTATGTCAAAGATGGGGCAGTCGTTCAAGATGGTATTGATACGTATAAAGCCGATGAATTCACCTATTTTTTCAAAGACCCTTCCGAGTTAGGCAATTATTATGCAGTTCAAGGGGCGTATTATGATAGTCGTCAAACTGTTAATTCTTATCCTCAAATTTTATATCTACAAAGCCTCGATAAACTCGCTCAATCAGGCTTTTTAGGCGATAAATCATTCAATGGCAAAGCATATAATTGGCGCAATCATGGTCGGTTTTATTTTTCGACGAAAAAAGGAGATCGCGTTGAATACAGCCTTTTCAACACGACTTCAGAGGCGTTTCTATTTATTCGTTCCAAAGAATTGAATGAAAATGCTAAAGATAATCCGTTTGCAGAGCCGACTATTTTGTATTCTAATATAAAAAATGGCTATGGTTTGTTTGCTCTTTCGACTATTTCTACTTGGGTAAAGCGGTTTTGAGAGGTATTTTAGAATTTAAAAAAGCCGCATTTCGATGGTCGAGATGCGGCTTTTTTTTTGATTGCATTTTTTGAAGGTTGAATACTGAGGGGGTGCTTTCGCCTTCAGCAGTTACTTTGGCAAGCGTTTCAAAGTCAGTACCATGTGCATACTTTACAGGTCAAGGTTCAGCACCGATAAGACATACTTTTTTCATAGCTTAAAATTGTAACTTGTTATGAAATTTTTAAAATGAAAAGAGTTTTAAATAAGAATATTAAAAATTTAAAGCAGAAAATTGGAACTTGTGCCTTTATTAGGAGATTTTAGAAAAATAGACATTAGATTTTAGACCGTTAAAAAAATGGTTTATTTGCAACGCTTTACTGAATCAATTTTTATGATAAAAGATATAAAAGATTTAATAAATGCTTGTCTGCCAATCGGTACGGCTGAGGGTTGTGTTTTTTTGATTGATAAACCGTTCGGTTGGACATCTTTTGATGTGGTGAACAAATTGCGTTATCGGTTGAAAAATGTGTTGAAAGATAAAAAGATTAAAGTCGGTCACGCTGGTACACTCGACCCTTTGGCAACGGGTCTGCTCATCGTCTGCGTGGGCAAAATGACTAAGCAAATTGATAGCTTTATGGGCTTACCCAAAGCCTATACCGGCACGATTCGTTTGGGTGAAACCACGCCGAGTTATGACGCCGAAACAGAGGTGAATGCCACTTTCCCGATTGACCATATTACCCCCTCAGTATTGGAGGCTGCACGGCATACTTTTTTAGGCGATATTGAACAGTTGCCGCCTATATTTTCTGCTATCAAACAGGCGGGTAAGCCGATATATGAATTGGCGCGACAAGGTGTGGCTGTGCAGGTAGAACATCGCAAAGTGCACATCTATCAGTTTGATATTGAACGTGTTACGGATAAGGATATTTCTTTTTATGTGAAATGTAGCAAAGGAACGTATATCCGCTCACTGGCTTTTGATTTTGGAAAAGCCTGTGACAGCGGCGGTTATTTGACAAGCCTTCGGCGGACAGCTATTGGCGATTTTAAGGTGGAAGATGCTTGGAATTTGGATGATTTAATCGCTAAACTGGAAGGAAGTATATTTTAACTATTAAAATGTCTAATGTCTAAAGTCTAATTTTCTAATATCTATTTATGAAACGACCCGTAGGTGTAATAGGTGCCGGCAGCTTCGGTATAGCGATAGCAAAATTGCTTGAGCCCAATACAGAAGTCTTGATTTACAGCCGTAAAATCGAGACAGTTGAGAGCATAAATACCAACCATTTTCATTACAATACACCCCTCAGTCCTGAGCGCATTCGAGCAACGAACGACCCACAAGAGATGTGCGATAAATGCCGCTTGATATTTCCGATTGTGCCCTCGGGCAATTTCCGCACGATGATGAAAGCCTTTTCACCATATTTGAAACCGTATCATTTATTGATTCATGGTACAAAAGGTTTTGACTTGGTGGGCGTGGAAGAAGTGAATTTGAAAAGCGGTGTGGTGGTTTCGAGAGCGAATCTGAGAACTATGAGCGAGGTGATTATGGAGGAAAGTTCGGTGGTGCGGGTAGGCTGTTTGTCAGGTCCGAATTTAGCGAGCGAACTTTTAGCAGGTCAGCCCACGGCAACGCTGATCGGAAGCCGTTTTGATGAGGTAATAGATGCCGGGCAAGCTGTTTTGAACTCCAAACGCTTCCATGTTTTTGGTTCTTATGAGATTTTGGGGGCTGAATTTGCAGGCGCTTTAAAAAATATTATTGCCATTGGCTCGGGTGTTTTAGGCGGTAAAGGCTTAGGGCGCAACATTCAAGCGATGCTGATTACAAGGGGTTTGACTGAAATGATTGCCATCGGTACGCGTCTCGGTGCTACGAATAGAGCTTTCTTAGGCACAGCGGGCATTGGCGACCTCATTGCCACCTCTACGAGTACGAACAGCCGCAATTACTCTTTCGGTATGCGCCTTGCCCAAGGGGAAACGCGGGAGCAAATCATCAGTTCCATGACTGAAGTAGCGGAAGGTGTGCGGACGATTAGCATTGCGCATCGAGTGGCGCGGACGTATAGGCTGCATGTGCCGATTACGGACATGCTTTATCGAGTGGTTTTTGAAGGTTTTGATATAGATAGAGCCATCACTTATTTAATGGAATACCCTTATGATATTGATGTGGATTTTGTTTAAAAAAGAAAATTATTCCTTTTTATTAGAAATGCTTTTTAACTTTGTTGACTTTTTATGCAAAGTTCACACAACCCATTGACTGTCAAAATATTACAGGATTTTCATGCGTTATTGCCCATGAAACTTTTCGAGTAAAAACTTATGAAAGTAAAAATAATATTTAGCCTCTTATCCCTGCTTTTTATCTTTTCAAATAATCAAGCACAATCGCTTCTCAAGCTAAAAAATGATGGCTTGGAGCTTTTTAATGCTGGAAAATATGCGCAGGCTCTCGTCCTTTTGCAAAATTATCAACGCCAAAAAGGAGATGATAGAGACGTGATTCGCGCTTTGGGCATTGCTGCCTATCAATCCAATCAGTTGGCATTGGCTAAACAAATGCTCACCGCCATTGCAGAGGATAAAAAAACCGACCCCTCAGTATTTCTCTACTTGGGAAAGACTTACCATGCCGAATTGAACTTCAAAAATGCTGCAAAATCCTACAAAGATTTTTTGAGGAAAACAAAAGACGATGATCCAATACGCAAAGTAGTTGTGGCAGATGTGAAACGCTGTTTTGCAGGTATGAAAATTAGTATTCAACCCGACTTGGCTTTAGTAGAAAATTTAGGAGAAAATGTCAATTCATTGCATGATGAATTCAGTCCCGTTTTAAGCCCCAACGACGATGAAAAAATATACTTTTCAGCGGCTCGCGAAGACGCCGAAGGAGGACTCCGAACCGAAGAAGGGCTGTCCGATATGAAAAATGGGAAGTATGTGAGTGATATATATTTCACCTCTTTTGAAAGCGGCGATTGGACTATACCTGAACATCTCGAAAATCCACTCATTAATTCAGCTCGCCATGAGGTATTGCTTGATTTTACCAACGGTGGTAAAACTATGTATTTCTTTAGAGGATTGACCCAATTCAGCGGTGAAGTGCTTGTGGATACTTTCAAAACAGGCGAAGATGTTCGCAGCCTACCCCCTCAGTTTCAAAGCCCGATGATGGCGTCGGAGGGTGATAATTCGCTGTATTTTTTTAACGATACCATCCTTCTTTTCAACAGTCGAAAAGCTGGTGGTTATGGTGGTTTGGATTTATATTACTCTATTTTTTCAAATGGTCGGTGGTTGCCTGCTAAGAATTTTGGCTCGGCTATCAATACGGCTTTTGATGAAACAACACCCTATTTAGCTAAAGATGGACGGACTTTATATTTTTCATCCAATTCAACCCTTTCGATGGGCAGTTTTGATGTGTTCAAATCTACATTTAGCGATGACAGCTTGCGCTTTATGACAGCTATGAATCTTGGTAAACCTATTAATTCTGCTGGTGATGATACTTATTTTCGACTTACGCCCGATGGGATGAAAGCCTATTTCAGTTCCAATCGGCGCGATGGGGGATATGGAGCGCGCGATATTTATACGGCTCTGTTCAAAGGATTTCAGAAAGAACAGAACCCCTCAGTACCATTGGCTTTCCACATGGTAGAGGAGTATAAAGTGAATAATGTTTCCAAAAGAGACGGTATGACAACAGCTAAAATTCCCACATTTTCATTGTCGCCCATTTTTTATGACAATGATGATGATGTACTAAGGGGTGAAAACCTCCGACAAGTGAAAAATGCTTTAGCGCTTGTCAAACAGTTTACAGCCTTGAAAATCATTCTCACAGTGAACAGCAATGAAGGAGAAAAAGCATCGTTCGACCTCTATTTCGGTATGAAACGCGCTGAGAAAATTGCTAAATATTTGCTTGAAAATGGTTTGACGAATGAAAATATTTTGATAAAATCAGTGGGAGCGAATTACCCCGTCGCAAAAACCTTTTTGGATGGCAACCCCAATCCAGCAGGTGAAAAAATGAATCGCCGCATCGACCTCAGTATCGCCAATCAGACCACTGAACCCGTTAAAATAGTATATGATGCGCCCGCAGTTTCTCAATTTATGACGGAAGAAAAGGGCGATAAACTCAAACGCCACGCCAAAGGCTTGAGCTATAAACTCCAAATACTCACCACCAAACGCATTTACGACAACGAATTGCTCTCCAAATATGGCGATGCCATGATGGAAGCCGCTGGTACTGAGGGGTTATACCAATACACCGTCGGACTCACGGCGGATTTTGCCTCAGCCGAAAAAATCAGAAAAGACCTTATCAAAGATGGCGTCCGCGATGCATGGGTCGTCCCGTATGTAGATGGCTTGCGCGCGACCGGCGAAGAAGCCAAGCGTTTTGCCAATCGGTATACCGATTTGCTTAATTATTTGGCGGCGAAGAAGAGACCTTGATAAAGCGAGTAAGCTCCAAGTTTAAAGAAATAGCCTCAGATGGTAATGTTCAAAAAACTGTGTCAAAAGAAAAGGACCACCTTTATAAAATGAGAAAGAAGGTTGTGATTGGGTAAATGAGTGATTTTATAATACACTTTAATCACATCACCCAATAATTATTTAAAAATGCCTTTCAGTGGATGTTGAAGGGCATTTTTTATGGGTTTTACTGAGGGGGTGTACTCAAGCGGTAGGTATTTTATACATTTTTGAATTGTATAGCTCAATACCGGTTTGTATAATTTTTGCTATAAAAGGGTCGCCTTTTTCAAAATAGGTGCTTGGAAAAGTCTTGGTTTCAATATCCACAAATTGCTTTTTAATATTAATCTTAGAGAAATGCTTTCTATCTTCATAGCCAAAGCCATTAAAAACGGTTGATACCAAAGCTACATCAATATCCGAATCATTATTCGCCTTATTTTTGGCATAAGAACCGAATAAAATCACTCTTTCTAATGGTACACCTGAAGAAAGAATCTCTTGAGTAAATTTAATTACTTCTTCTCTTGTAAGCATGATTTCGATAAAGAATTTGCCTATTTCAAGCAGAAATTTGGCGAATATGTGCATGAATTGGATTTCCTTTCATGGCAATTGTATCCCAAAGTCTATGAAGATTTTTATCACCATTTTGAAGAATTTGGGGCAGTCCGCAACCTCTCAACGCCTGCTTTTTTCTACGGATTGGAGCATAACGAAGAGATATTGGTAGAGATTGACAAAGGAAAAAGCATTCTCGTGCAATTCCTCAACGTGACGGAACCGAATACCGCAGGAGAACGCACCGTCTTTTTCCGCCTCAACGGTCAAACCCGTTCAATCACCGTGAAAGATAAAAAGGTGGAAACTCAAATCGCCGTTCATAAAAAAATCACGACCAAATTCGACATTGGCGCACCGCTACAAGGCAGTATCAGCCGTATCCTCGTGAAAGAAGGCGATGTGGTCGCCGTCAATTCGCCGCTGTTCATCATCGAAGCCATGAAAATGGAATCCACGATTACTTCACCCATGGCAGGTAAAGTCAAGAAGGTGCATCTATCGGAAAAAACTTTGGT
>JAYUUR010000065.1:0-6191 GCA_043754475.1 Saprospiraceae bacterium
AACAGATTGGGAAAAATTGGACTTGAATTACCATATTGTAGCCAATATTGACCAATCAAAATGTATTCATTGCGGCTTGTGCTACATCACGTGCGAGGATGCGAGTCACCAATCTATCAATATACTGAGGGGGTTGCCTTACAATACTTACACCATTAAAGAACCCGAATGTGTCGGCTGCAACCTCTGCCAATTGGTGTGCCCTGTTGAGGATTGTATCACGATGGTTGAGAAACGGGTTGGCGATGAGTATTTAAATTGGACTGAATTTCAAGAAAGGGGTTTGCCTTTGAATGACCATTAATATTAACAACTCTGCGAGGGTTCGCAACCCTCGCAGAGTTATTTCGAGCATTCATAAACTCGGAAACAACCCTCTCACCTCGTCCACCACATCTTGAAACTCAGGGCGCGATGGCACATCATCGTGCCAGCAAACGCCGCGTTCGATGAGGTTAAAAGTATGTTTAATTTTAGACCCTTCAATAATATTGCCTTGTGCATCGCGGTCACGACCCATCACCCAAAGCGTATCGGCAATGGAAGCAGTAGCATGAATATCGTGCGAAACGACAATAATGGTGTTAAACTCATGTTCGCAAGCAATTTCAAGCAACATTTGGCGAACGCGGTCAATCATCAATATATCCAGACCACTAAAGGGTTCGTCCATCAGTAAAAAATGCTCACTGCACAGCAATTGTTGAGCAATCGCGATGCGTTGACGTTGCCCGCCTGAAAGTTCCGCAGGGTATTTATTGGCTTGGTCGGCAAGGTTGAAACGTTCAAGCATTTTACGAATTTTGCCCTCACGCTCGGTTACAGGAATATCGCCGTTTTTAGCACCAACTTCCAGATTCCCTAAAACTGTGCGGTGATTGAACAACGGATAGCTTTGTTGCACAACGCCAATACGCCCGGGCGTAACAGGGGTTAGCGGGTTGCCCATTAAAACATGCCCTGAATCGGGCTTTATTAAACCTGATAAAATTTCAAAAAACTTGGTTTTACCGATGCCCGACGGTCCGACAAAACCGACGATTTGCCCTTGTTTTTTATCAGGACGAACAATGTCTTTGATGTCAACATTCACATCTTTTAATATCTGTCGCCCACCCATTGAAAGTGATATATTTTCAACTTTCAAGATGGAATCTTTTATTTCATAAGGAAATTTCATATTGAAAAAGCGACTAAGTCGCTTGCATTTAAAAAATGATAAAATACTGAGAGGTATAAATAGTTGATTGTCAATGAGTTACAAACCTATAAGGTTTTTAAAAACCTTATAGGTTTAAGTTCTGCTAACGCTCAAGAGTCAATTTTGCATAGGGGCAAAGGATATTTTTAAAAACGCCAATCAAGTAATCCATAAAAATACCGACCAAAAGAATAACGATTTGAATAGCAAAAACAGCATCCAAATGCAGGTGTTTACTTTGATTCAAAAGCATGGTGCCGATACCGCCTTCCGAGCGTGAAATGCCTTCCACCATCGTCAACATCATCCAAGCTATGGCGAAATTTTGACGGATGATTTCAAAAACTTGATCTATTTTTCCTAAAATAACGACTTCCCAAACGGTTTGCCATTCGCTCATACGCAAGGTACGAGCATGGTTAAAATCGGCTTTTGGAATACATTTTATCATCGAAACCAAAGAAGTCACCATAAAAACGGAAATGCCGAAAACCAATAACGAGACTTTCAAACTATGCCCACCACTGACCATCAGCGTAAAAACGAAACTCAAACCCACAAGGGTCAAAAAGCGTCCTTTCGATATTAAAAAAGCCGGCGGGCGGAAAAAAGGCAGCACCGTTAAGTATGAAACAAGCAGTGATAAAACAATTGCAATTGCCATAGCTTTTAAGCATAAACCCGTGCTGACAAAAAGCTCACGCACTAAATCGCCTTCTTTGAAAAAATTGCCTAAAGCATTGAGTACTTCATGCGGTTTGGGAATTAACTCGCCAGTTGAATACCAAGCGAGTAACAACAGCACAATTTGAACGCCAATAATCATTAAAATGGTCGGCTTACTGACGGTTTTATTAGGGCTGAAAATATATTTTAAGTCTTTAAACATAATTTTTAGTTTTAATACTGAGGGGGTGATGTTTAGATGCTTAGTCTATTGTCTAATATCTAAATATCTATTATCTTTTAATTACCCATTATAATCTCCACCCGACGGTTTTTAGCTCTCCCTTCAGCCGTTTCATTGGGCACAGCAGGGTTTGATGAACCATGTGCTTTGATGCTGATACGTCCTTCGGGGAAGTTAGTCGTTGATTTTTTCTCTAACCAATTTTTGATGGCGAAGGCTCTACGCTCCGAAAGTTTCATGTTTTCATCAAAATTACCTGTATTATCCGTATGACCATGCACTTCTACTTTCAAACTACTGGCAATCACTAAGTCTTCAAATAAGCGATTCAGAGCCGACATAGCACCAGATGTAAATGTGCTTTTACCATTGTCGAACTCAATTGACCATGATTTTTTACTCACCGTTTGGCGAATATTATCATCTGAATTGAATTTCGTTTCGTCGGCACTTGCCATATTTCCACCTGCTTTTGAAGCGACATTTCTGAGGAAAGAGACATTAATCACATCATCGGCAGCAGGATAAGAGGGTACTAATTTAGGATACAATTTTTTAACAATATCGCCGAAAGTCGTGTAAACGATTTTCACAATATTGGTACTGCCTGTGTTGATTCCAAACATTTCAAGGTTGTCTGCCAAGTTGTTCACGCGCGAGCCACCGAGTTCAACAGGGATGCCTTGTTTATCCGATTCGACTGTACCTGTATAGTATTTTTCCCAATAATCAGCATTTTCTTCTTTATAAACGGCTGCACTAATTTCAGCCGCTTTTTTCAAGGAAGGCGAAAAGCTTTTCACTTGATCACCGCCCATACCGATGGCTTGTATCATATTTTCAACCGTTGAACGGTTGTCTTCCATCCATTTTTTAATACCAATCAACACACAAGGCATTTGGCTACGGTATTCTTTTGTCGAAACAATAGATACCAAACCGCCTTTCTTTTGAGCCACCATCACGTCACCCGGTGTCCAAGTGGTAACAGCCGTGACCGTTATTTTCTTTCTGCTGCCTGTCCGTTTGCCTGCTTTTACTTCATCGCGCTCTTCGGTATAGCCGTTGATATACTTTTCGGCAGCATCCAAATACGTATCGGCAGCGATAAAATTCATGGCATCGGGATCGTAAGTCGTTTCATCGGCATTGACAGGAATCCCATTGTCCGAACACCATTTTATGACGATATTCCAATCACCATCGCGTAAAACAGCCGTACAAACGCCGCCTTTTGCCAATTGCGGATTCTGTTTCCAAGCCGCTGGTCCCATAAATTTATCCTCACCCAATGAACGTCCGCAGGTGTAAATGATTTGAGCACGATAATCAGCCCCCAATTTCTCCAATTGAGGATTCACCCCCGCCAAGAAAGCCGCCGCACCATCGCCCATAATGGTGACGAAATGCGCGCCGCCCGTAGCATTTGAAGGATTTTCTTTATATTCTTGAGCCAATTTTATCAAATTTGCTTGCATTTGAGAGACATCATCTTGTCGAGAAATTTTCAAATTGACTTTTTTAGAAGCCATGATAGACCCCTCAGTCGTTTGCGCTCCACCGTTCGCTAATAATGCGCCCATTTGAGCGTTCCATGCCCATAGTAACCAACGCACTTCGGGCGTACCAACATTCGCAGGTCTATTGCTCGGTAGAGGAATGGTTGCAACAGATGAACTGGCGTTTTTAGGCGCATCAGGCAAGTCAATTTTATTGATAACAGTAGATTCGGAAGTAGAGCGAGAGCCAAATAAGCCTTTGCTTTCGAGAAGTTTATAGCCACCAAATAAGCCAAGAACGATGGCGAGGGTAATTGATAATCTCCCAACAGGAGTGAGTCGTGATAGCATAATTAAGTTTTTTTATACTGTTTAAAAATAATTTTAAGGGAAAATAACCGAATGTACAAATCGTAAAGCTAACCACTGAGGGGTCTCGATTTGTTCAATACAGGTGAAAATTGTGGACTAATATTAGGCATAAAGCGACAAGAAAGGTGTTTTATCGGATGAATAAAATACGGCTTTTCGATTTAAAAATACACCTTTTTTTGAAAATAAAGGGCTTTTTCATTTAACTTTGTAAAAAAATATAAGATATGACTGTACTGATAGGCGATAGAAAAATCCGTATTCCGAAGCCCAAGTTGTTGACCTACGACGACTATGCGAAACTTACCCCGCCTGATAATGGCAATTATGAACTACACAAAGGTCAAATTATATTTATGCCAACACCGATTCCAAAACATCAAGAAATATCCGGTAAGTTGCATTATTTGCTATTTGACTATACGCTTTCTCATAAAAATGGAAAAGTATATGCTGCACCAATGGACACTAGACTTGTTGTAAGTTGAAAATCAATTAGTTACCAAAGGTGTTTTTTCAACTAATTGATTATCAATTATTTATAAATTAGACCAATATAGCATAAAGTGCTTAGAAAATGAGCTTAGAAATTTCCAAAAAATTTATAATTTTATACAACTCTTAGAAATAAGTCATAAAATGATGTTTTAGCGCACATATAAAAATTAAAATAACCCATATTGTATTGATTATCAATGAGATAGAGGATTATATTTGTTTTAATTTGCGTTGAAATATTTAATTTATGAATTTGAAAACCCTTTACTCCTCACCGCCTCGTTTGTGGAAATCTACTACGGGGCTTTCAAAAAAACAATTTGATATTCTACTCATCAAATTCAAAATGTGTTATGAAAAACACTATCAATCAACTTTAACCGAGGTTTTCAGCCATTTGGGCATTCAAAAACCTATTTTAGAAAGTTATGAGCATTGTTTGTTTTTTGTATTATTTCAATTGAAAAACGGACTTACTTTTGACGTTCTTGGATTCATCTTTAATACCGATGGTTCTAATGCGCATCGTAACTTTGAACGCTATTTATTCATTTTAGAAATGACTTTACAGCAAGAACAAATGTTACCTAAACGTCTGTATGAAACCGTCGAAATCTTGGTAGCTCATTTAGCAGACGAGCCCGACCTTATTTTTGACGGTACGGAATTCCCTATTGAGCGTCCGTCCGACAACGATAAACAAAAAAAAGCGTTCAGCGGAAAAAAAAACGCATGTCAAAAAAGTGCTAATCTTATCAAATAAAAAACGTAAAATATTGTATGTCACCAAGTTATATATTGGCGCAAAACATGATTTCTCAATGTTGAAAACAGAGTTCCCTGCATCTTTACCATGGTTCGACAATTATATCTTATGGTTAGATAGTGGATTTCAAGGTTTCAATGAACTTTATCAAACATCAACTTTGCATCTTTCTTTACGCAGAAAAAGAGCCAAGAAAGGGCAAAAATCGGATTTAAGTCCAGAGCAATTATTATACAACCGAACTGTTGGTAAAGAACGTATTTATGTAGAGCATTCTATCGGAGGAATGAAGCGTTACCGCATCCTTCAACAAAGAATTAGGCTCAAATCTGATACCACGATTGACAGAATTATTAATGTCAGTGCTGGGCTATGGAATTTTAATATATCCACCTAAATCATTGATTATCAACTTACAACAAGTCTAGTTTAGGATTTGACAATTTTTGGCGATGTTCTGCCCAAGCTACATTCCCTTTTTCTGCTAAATAATGATTCCAAGCCAATAAATCCTCCAATGATGCTGATTGCATAAATGTTTTCATCAAAGCATACTGAGCTTCTTCTGATTCGGCTTTTGAATAATGCTGCCAAAGTTTATCAAATTTTGTATTTTTCATGTTTTAACTTTTAAAGAAGGTAGCCTAATTGCCGCCTTTCACGATTAATATTGTCTAAATTGTCATTTCTATAAACAATTATGTAAAAAAAATTTTGTTTTCTTTACATAATTGTTTACTTTTGTACTGCCGTATGTGTCCCACAGGGGCATTACTCCTAAAAAAGCTGTCCTTTCGGATGGCTTTTTTAGCTTTAAAGCAGAAGTTTAATAAACGACCTGTTTTTGATTTAAAACCCTACAAAATAAAATTATTACAAAACTTGCTTTAAAAACGCTTTACAGATTTTAATGAGATTAAGAATAGTTGATTGACATTTGGAAAG
>JAYUUR010000066.1:0-6191 GCA_043754475.1 Saprospiraceae bacterium
CCAGAAAGACCCAATGAGTTTTATGGCTATTTATTTTGGAATAAAACCTATTCGATAGCTGGAAAAAATTATGAAACCTATTATTGTGCAGGTAATGGTGGCAGCAAAATATTTATCTTCCAAGATATACCTTTAGTCATCGTCGTAACCGCAAAGGCTTACAACCGACCTTATGGGCATGCGCAAGTGGATAAAATGATGGAAAATTACATTTTGCCAGCGGTTATAAAATAGTTAAACCATTTCCCTTTTAAAAATAATAAAATCTGTCCGAGGAAACTGCGTGAAGCCTAATTGCCGTGCCATCGTAATGATTTGACCTCGGTGAAAGGTTTGGTGATTCATACAATGCAGAATCATGTCCACCGCTTTTTGATTGAAAGTGCCCTGAGCAGATAAAATGCTGAATGTGATGTTTTTGTCAAAAAACTCTTCGGGTTGGTTTTCAACAAAATTGACAAATTTGGTCGAAATGGCTAAGAGTCTGTTATATACCTCCGCATTATCGCCATGAAAATTCTCAGAGGGAAAAGTAGTTGGCGAAACACCTTTCAAGCGAGACAACCAGAGCGTTTCCACATCCCATAAATGAATCATAGTATGCCGAATAGAAGGAAAACTACTTGTCACTTCATGGGAAACCAACTCATCATCAGCTTCTTTAAACATTTCTACAAGGCGGGTATTGACCCATAGGTTGTAATGTGCGTAGTCGAGCATTAGATTTTTCATCATCATTTTATTTAGTTATGAATAAAGAGGAATCAAATAGGGTGCTATGGGACACTGATTTTGCTGATGCGACTGATTTTTTTGATTTCTTTACATTTCGTCAATGAGTATATTTACAGAAAAATCAAAAAAAAATCAAAAAAATCAGTCGCATCAGCAAAATCAGTGTCCCATTGCACCTCTATCGGCAAACGCCGAATACACAAAATTACAATTTTTACTCATTGAATGACTGACTAATTATATTTTTATCCCCCTCAGTATTTACCCTCATTTCACCAATATAATTTAACTTCGCCCCATGCTTTATCAACAAACTACTCTGAATGTGAATGGTCGAATACTCGACTTGATTGACCCCATTGTGATGGGTATTATTAACGTTACGCCCGATTCTTTCTATAAAGGAAGCCGCATGACTACTGAAAAAATGGTTTTGGACGAAGCGGAACGCATGATTACTGTGGGGTCGCTATATTGGATGTCGGCGGCATGTCGAGCAGACCGGGAGCGGAAATTATCAGCGAAGCGGAGGAAATGAGTCGCGTTGTACCTATTATTAAAACCATCGCACAGCATTTTCCAGAAGCCATTATTTCCATAGATACGCTTCGGGCGAGCGTTGCACGGGCATGTGTGGATGAAGGCGCGGGCATCATCAACGACATATCCGCAGGCACTTTCGATGAGGCAATGTTCCCTACAGTTGCTGAATTGAAAGATATACCCTATATATTGATGCATAAAAAAGGAGCAACTCCCGCTACTATGCAAAAAGCGGCTGTTTATGATGATATTATGGTCGAGATCCTTGATTTTTTCATTGAAAAGGTCGGCATACTGAGGGGTATGAATGTGAAAGATATTATCATTGACCCTGGCTTTGGCTTTGGTAAAACCATTGAGCATAATTTTACGGTGTTAAAAAAAATGCACGTTTTTAAGATATTGGAAGTACCAATATTAGCAGGTCTTTCTCGAAAATCGTTAATTTGGAAAACATTAGACATCGCGCCCGAAGAGGCATTGAACGGCACAACAGTCTTGAACCTCATCGCTCTTCAACAAGGAGCTTTCATTTTAAGAGTACACGATGTAAAAGAAGCGGTGCAGACAATAAAGCTATTTAAAAGCATGTACCCTAATTAAAGTAAAAATAGGATTAAATGTTAAAAATTTTATTCTAAAAATGAGATTTACAATGAATTAAGCACCTTTTTATTTCATAATATCTTAGAAAAGACTAATTTTATTCCTTTGTAGCATTATTTAAAATAATCAACCGAATTATCCATTAAATTCTCTTAACGATACCTTGGAATTCCTCAGCGAAGATACTATTAAACGCGCCACGCTTTCATTCATGAAAACGTATTACAAGTTTCGCCCACGCAAAGGCGAGACTTTAATCAGTTATGATAAAATGCACCCATCGGGCATTATCGTTGATGGACATTTGGAATTCCCTAAAGAAGACGGTGCAATATTCGTAGCCACATTTGAATCCACTTCCGCTACTACAGCTCAAGAAGTCCGCTATACTTTGCAAAAGCAACAACTCATGTGGGACGGACTCGCCATGAGCAGCGTCATTACAGCTACCATTATGCTGATTTTATGGGTATATAATGTGTGGTCGTTGACAATAGCTGGTTGGTTGTTTAGTATTTTGTTGGTAGCATCGATTATTGGTTTGACCTATTTAGCTTTTCAAATGTTTTTCAGAAATGCAGGACGATACAGATATATATACGCCATCGAACAGTTTAAACAATACCATGCCGATGAGCAATGGGTCGCTTTGGCTCATGACGTTTTTACAGATGGTGGTGATTCTAATTTTATTGAATTAAAAAATCAATGCGTTGAAAATGGTTTTGGATTAGTGATAGTGGATAAAGAAGAGCATGTGAATTTGCTCATCACACCTGCTCGCGAAGAGGTTTTTGGCAAACGCCGTCGGTCATTGAAATTTATGGAGAACCCCTCCATACAAAGCCTGCGCAACTTTGCACCAAGCAACCTACAACGCTACAAACGCCCTTACATGGCGCAGGCATTGATGTGTTTGTTTTCATTAGCCATTTTGAGCGGCATGTTTTATAGGCAATGGCAATTGCGACCAGTCCAAACTTTTTTTAGCGAAATCAATTATCAAGATAGCCTCAGCCGATTAGCTAAACGCCTTGAGCCGGAGCCGGAAGGCTACGAGATTAAAAAAGAAGTGTCTTCAAAAGATGCGCAATTAAATACAGACCCCTTGTCACGGCTCAATGCTCAACAGTCTGAAACGGGCAATGTTGCTGCTAAAGAATCTGTCGGCTTATACGTTTACACACCTACAGATGGCTACTTAACCTACGATTGTGAACGCGCTAATATGCGCGGCACAAAATATGTGGTGCAAGATATACTCTATACCAATTTTGAAGAAGCCCGTAAACGCATAGACCAACTCAAAACTTATGGTTTGATTGCTAATTGTATTGCACTCAATTGTACCCAAAGTACATCGACAGGTTATTGCGTTTATTACGATCTTATGTACGGCAGCGAGCAATCTGCTAACAACAAAGCCAACCAAATTAAAAAAGAATTGATGGATTTACACTTGCCTCATGCATTTATTAAAATTAGGGTTTTGCAGTTTTAAATTTAAACCTTTCCCTCAGTATTGGGCATTAAAAAAGCCTTTCGACAAGTTTCGGAAGGCTTTTTTAATGCCCAATACTAGGGGGTATATGAAACATATTTGAAACATGATAGTTAATATTTTAATTAATATTTAAAATTACAATAAAAAATATTCTAATATTTTTATAAATTTGTATTGATTTTTAACCATATATAGCTGTTTAACAAATAGAGCATAAAATAAACTTTTCAGCCATGCCTTTAATTGAAAACAAGACTTATCAACCGCCATTATTATATCGCTATACGCATTTCAACACCATTTACACCGCCCTTTGGCGTCCACTTTTGGCTTTATCCTATGAACGCAAGCGCATAGACACACCTGATGGTGATTTTATAGATTTAGATTGGTCGAAAGTTGGTTCTGATAAATTGCTTATATGCGTTCATGGTTTAGAAGGTCATGCCCGCAAGCCCTACATGCGCGGCATCATGCATTATTTCAATCAAAAACATAACAATAACCCAGCAAAACACAACTTATTATTGCAAGACAAAAAGCAAACCGAAGGGTGGGATACTGTTGGCATCAACTTACGCAGTTGCAGTGGTGAGGACAATCGCTTTTTATATGGCTATCACAGCGGCAAATCAGAAGATTTGGATTTTGTAGTTGAATCTATTCTCACTGAAAAAAAATATAAACAAATAGCCATTATTGGCTTCAGTGTCGGTGGCAATATTGTATTCAAATATGCAGGTGAAAAAGGTAAAAACTTGCCTTCGGAAGTGACTCATGTGATGGGTTTTTCAGTGCCTTGCGACCTCACTGATTGTAGCTTGGAAATTGAAAAACCAAAAAACTGGATTTATCTCAATCAGTTTTTAATGTCTTTAAAACCTAAAGCTCGCAAGAAAGCACAACTGTTTCCAGGCAAGTTTGATATTGATAAAGCTTTAAAATCTCGTAATTTCAGAGAGTTTGATTCTGCTTATACGGGTCCGGTCAATGGTTTTAAAGACTGTTTTGACTATTGGGAAAAGTCGAGCTGTTTGCCCTTGTTGAAAAATATAACAGTCCCTACCCTACTCATCAATGCTAAAGATGATACATTCCTTTCGCCTTCGTGTTTTCCCTATGAGGTAGCGCAACAAAATCCTAATTTTCATCTCGAAGTCTCGGCTCGTGGCGGACATTTGGGTTTTATGTCGCCCGATACTGAGGGGTATCTTTGGACGGAGCACCGCGCTTGGGATTTTGTGCACAATACATCTGCCTTCAATCTTCAACCCTCCTCAAAAGATCAAGTTTTTAAAGTCTAACATTGATTTATACTATTATTTTAAAGGTATTTGAATAAAAATGTCATGTCCATAAAGACTTTGCTTATTTTTAGGTGTTTTTTACGGAATGAGCATTTTATCAATCAAAATCTTATCAATAATGACTTTAAAATTAACCAATATTTACCGATTAATGGCAGCGTTTATCGTCGCCGTTGCTTTTGCAGCGTGTACCGAAACGCCTAAATACGAAACCTGCGGAGGGCAACCTTCATGCCCACCACCCACTGATGAAAAATCTTCCGAAGCCCTCAAAAAACTAAGACAAGAGATAGCAGGAAAATGGAAATTTGCATCGCTTGATACCCGCGATACCATTCATAAAACCAGTCGTATTTACAATACTGAAAAAGCCAGCATGTGTATTTCGTACGATGGAGGCATTCAATTTTTAAGAAATTATACCGATTTGGTTTGTACTTTTTGCTACGAACTCACCAGCAATGGAGATGCTCTGCAAATCAAAATGGATGAATCTGGTTTAAGTAAATATTGCAAAGAACAACTTCAATCAAGTACAATTACTATTCGAAATGACTCGATGATTTTGTTCCGCCGTGATTCTTTCATCGTGAAAAATGTGATTTACAAGCGCACGAATGAAGATGGGTCGTTTAAAACGCAAAATTAATAGCTGTCGAAATGCACATTGAAGTAGAATATACTCAGTTTAAAAAACATTTGACCTTTCGGCGAAAAGACAATCATACGGAAGTGTATGACCCTATTCGTCGGAAATACATCGTCTTACAACCGGAAGAATTAGTTCGGCAGCTTGTTGTGCAATATTTAGTTTTAGAAAAAAACTACCCCCTCAGTAGAATACGCGTTGAAATGGGATTGACTATCAATGAGTTATCAAAAAGATGCGATGTTTTAATATTTGATAAAAATGCTGCGCCATATTTACTCATAGAATGTAAATCCATCCACATGCCGGTTGACCAAACCGTTTTTGACCAAATAGCGCGCTACAATTTGAAATTCAAAGTACCGTTTTTAATAACAACCAATGGTTTGACAACTTTTTGCTGCAAAATGAATTATGATACTGAGGGGTATGAATTTTTAAATGACGTACCTTTTTTTAATACATAACCAAATAAAATTCAATATTACCTTATGTCTAATAAAGATAAAATACTCGTCATTGGAGCCAACGGTCAGATTGGTTCAGTGTTGACAAGGGCTTTGAGAAACGCCTACGGGCAGGAAAATGTCATTGCTACGGATATTCATTTGCCTATAGACGGCAATAATTATTTGCCTTTTGAAATCCTTGATGCTACGGATGCTACTAAAATGTCGTTTCTGATTGAGAGGTATCGCATCACTCAAATTTATCATTTAGCTGCCATTCTCTCTGCAAAAGGCGAAATCAATCCCTTGAAAACATGGGATGTGAACATGGATTGCCTATTCAATGTCTTGGAAGCAGCCCGTGTGCACAAGCTCAAAAAAGTATTTTTCCCTTCTAC
>JAYUUR010000067.1:0-2107 GCA_043754475.1 Saprospiraceae bacterium
ACTCTTTCATTTTCTAATCGAATAGCATAAGCGTTATTGGCGACTATTATTTCAAAAGCCGCTCTTTTTTCAGGGGTCATATAGCGCGTATCCAATTCAATTTGATTGGGTAATCACCACCAACTCACTAAATCACCCAATTACCCCAAAAAAGAGGCTCTACTTTTTTAACTTTTTTAGCGTAATCTGTTCGGCGCTTTTTCATTTCATCCAGCTCTTTATTGCGATAAAGAGGAATTTTCATACCTAATAAATCTCTTAAAACAACGGATGCGCAGACACCACCAAATGCAGCAGGTAGATAAGAAATAGTGCCGTAAGCGGATTTCTTAAAATTAGAACCGTCGGTCATGATGAGCGATTCTTTGGGCGAAGGTTCATCGCTGAAAACAGTGATTAAGCCTCTATCTATCCCTTTTTTCTTCAATCTTTTGCGAATTCGGAGTGAAAAATGGCAATTATGAGTATCTCTCAAATCTGCTACCTTCAAGCGCGTGGCGTCCATTTTGCCGCCTGCACCCATCGAACTAACGATTTTTAAGCCCCGTTTTTTAGCGGCAACAATGAGGTAAAGCTTCGGCGAAATGCTGTCAATACAGTCCATCACATAATCGTAAGGCGCAATGTCACATATATTTTCAGCTTTATCAGGCGTTAGAAAATCTTTAATGACATGGAGTATAATATCGGGATTGATAGCTGTCAAGCGGTCAGCCATGATGTCCGCTTTCGATACGCCATGATTGGTGGCTAAAGCAGGCAACTGGCGATTACGATTGGTTGGATCCACCACATCACCATCCACAATCGTCATTTCGCCCACACCTGCCCGAGCAATAAATTCAGCAGCATAAGAACCCACGCCGCCCAAGCCGACAACCAGCACGTGCTTTTTATTCAACAACTCCACTCCATCTTGTTTTACTAAAAGCGCGGAACGGGAAAGCCAACTTAAATCACTCATTTTCTTATATTTTTTGCAAAGATACTTCCGAAGGGATAAATAACGACAATTGGTAGGATGAAAAAGATGCTAAAGATGTGAGAGTGTACGCCCTCCATCCTTAGCATCTTTCTAATCCTACCAATCCTTATTCAAATTAAAAAACTTTTCACCTTTCCCTACGGCTTTCCACATAGCGTTGCAATTCTTTTTTATTCACTTCAAAAGCCATAGCATCGGTGACGGCAGCATAGTTTTCGCGGTCGTAAGCAAAATCAAGAGCGAATTTGGCAAATTCTAAACGGTTGCTGTCATAATTAAAAAGTCGGGTGATTTCGGCTATTTGATTAGCCGTTAAGGTATTTTCTTTGATGGTGGTTTTGGCAGCATCCAATTTGCCTTTATCGAAGGTGTTTTGTCTTATTTTTTCTTTCAATACTTCAAATTCTTTATAGGTCATTAAGCCTTGATAACCGGCATTGATGCCGTTTTGATTGTTGCGATTATTCGGGTTGTTGAAATTATTGTTACCATTATTACCGCTTTGACCGTAATTATCGTAAGGATTATTCTGATTGTTATTTTGATTGTCGTAAGAATTGCGGTTGTTCTGATTGTTGTAAGCATTGCCATATCGGTCATAATACTGAGGGGGTGGTAGTGCACCATTATTATAGTAGCCACCTTGTGCAAAATATGGATCAGCATAATAATCACCCGCCGGAACACCCTCACGCACGAGGAAACGATAAAATGCATCGCGCGCATTGCGATTGGCTAAAACTGTACCTGCCAAAGCATAATTTTCAATATCAAATACATACGTTAAGCCATACGTGAGGTAATCATATTTTTCACGGTCGGTAGGGTAGAGCAATGCCAAACGGCGAACTTGCTCGGCGGACAGACAATGCAAACGGGAATATTCTCTCAAGGTCTTATCGAGGTGGTAATAATTGGCATTAGACATGCCCGCATAATCGCGATTGAATGAACGCAAAGGGAATGGCTCAGTGCATTGACGATTGAAACGGCGGCTATTATTGTTGCGATTGTTGTTATTACCATAATTATCGCCGCGTGAATTATTATTTTGCGCGAAAGACAAAGAGATAGTAAAAAGTATGAAAAGAATAGAAAATGTGGCTCTTAAATTTCTCATTA
>JAYUUR010000068.1:0-2106 GCA_043754475.1 Saprospiraceae bacterium
TCGTTGTTCAATATTCTACAAGAAGGCGATATTCAAATTCGGGGTTTTAAACTCCGTTTGCCTTTGGATATTCAATTTATGTTTACTGCCAATCCTGAAGATTATACCAATCGCGGCTCTATTATTACGCCATTGAAAGATAGGATTCAATCTCAAATATTGACACATTATCCTGAAGAGATTGATATTGCCAAGCAAATTACGGAGCAAGAGGCAAAACCGGCTTCTGCTCAGGTGGATAAAGTACGTATTCCCACAGTCATCCGGGATTTATTGGAGCAAATTTCGTTTGAAGCGCGAGAGAGTGAATTGATAGACCCGAAGAGTGGCGTCTCTGCACGTTTGAGCATTTCTGCTTTGGAAAATCTCTATTCTACTGCTGAAAGACGCATTATTATCAATGGCGAAAAGAAAACAACGGCTCGAATTACTGACTTCTGGGGTATCGTTCCGGCTATAACGGGCAAAGTGGAATTGGTTTATGAGGGCGAGCAAGAAGGACCTTATCAAGTGGCGATGAATCTTTTTAGTGCCGCCATCAAAAAGGTGTTTTTAGATTATTTCCCGAATCCCGATGATTTGAAACGCAAAAAGGATAAAGACCCATTTGGTATTGTCAAGGCATATTTTGCAGGTGGTAATGTCATTGAGCTACTCAATGATGCGACTGATAAGACTTTCAGAAGCGAATTGGATAAAATAAAAGGCTTAGATAAATTGATTGCCGATTCAGATATTGATGAATTGGAACGCTATACTTTTATGGAGTTGGCTTTGCATGGACTGTCCGAATTCAATGTTGTCAATAAAGAAATCTTGGACATGAGTTTCTCTTTCGGTGATTTACTATCGGGTATGTTAGATGATTTTGATGATAAGAGTAATTGACATTATTCAAAAAATCGTGATACAATACGCTTAATTCCCATTTTATTAATATTATTGTCGTTAAAACTAAATAACGATAATGAAAAATTGGCGTGAACTTGAGCTTTTCTCTCTAAAAAAAGCCCCCCTCAGTATAGAGCCTTTTGAAAGCCTTTATACTGAGGGGATGATTATTTTTTAATTGTCTCTTTGTTATCTTTTTAGCCTTGCATTTTATTAAATCCATATTTGGTCATAAATTCTTCACATTCTTCTGCAAATGTTTTCTTTTTATGATGTTCTTCTTGATTCTTAATATACTCTCGAACAATATCTATCATGGATTCACTTACTGAAACGGCATAATACTCATCAGCCCAATATAATTTATGCTGAAAAATGTTATTTTTATTTGTCCAATAGGATGATTCTCCTTTCATTAGCTGCATCACTTTCGATATACTTTGTTCAGCATTCAATGAAATGAGTGCATGAACATGGTCGGTATATCCATTAATACAATCTAAGTATATATCTTTTTCTTTTGCGTTGGTTCTGAAATGCTCAAATAATGTATAGCGATTGTCCTTTTGTAGGATAGGTTCACGATTCTTTGTACCCCAAACTGTATGAACCCATATTCTCACGTATGCCATAGCGGATATTTTTGATTGTTATAAAATAGTATGCTCTATAAAGGTAAAAATGTCTATGAATTAATTTAATTATCCATTACAACAAAATGTAGTATACTGCCATTTATTTTAATTTTTCAATAGAAGTATGGAAAGTGAAAATAGCTTTAATCTATAACTCCATCATTTTCCCAAGGGGATGCCTTCGGCAATGGTGGAGGAAGAATTAAATATTGTTCAGGCTTTAACCAGTCATCTATTAAAGCCAAAAGGTGAACGGCTAAAGCCTAAGTAGGGCTTAATCGTAGTCCCCCACCATAAATGGTGGAGTTATAAATCCAGTCATCGAATTCAATATAGTTTTAGTCTATAACTCCACCATTTATGGTGGAGACAAAATGTTATGACTAAGTTCAGGCTTTAGCCGTTCACCTTTTGGCTTTAATAGATGACTGGCTAAAGCCTGAACTATATTTAACAAGTTGCCTCCACCATTGCCAAAGGCATCCTCTGGGAAAATGGTGGAGTTATAAATTCCTAAGATATAGACCTATGTCATACCCCCTCAGTATTTCGTTACTTTTTTGTGGTCATAGAGAACATA
>JAYUUR010000069.1:0-2104 GCA_043754475.1 Saprospiraceae bacterium
GCGCGGAAACTCGACATACGAAACGCCGTATTCGCTGCACACTTGTTTCACTATCCAACTGATTTTAGGGTAATGAATATGACTGACTGAGGGGAATAAATGGTGCTCGATTTGAAAATTCAAGCCGCCACAAAACCATGTGACAATCCAGTTGCGCGTAGCAAAATTCGCCGTGGTTTGGATTTGATGAATCGCCCATTCGTTTTCGATTTTACACTCGTCGGTCGGTACCGGAAATTCCGTTTCTTCAACCACATGCGCTAATTGAAAAACGATGGTTAAAAGGAAACCTGTTAATAAAGTGAAAATCAAAAAACCGACGATGGCTTTAACAAAACCTAATTTGATGATGGGAAATATTAAAAAAATGAAGGTGCTGACAATCTTACCTGCCCAAAAAGCAATATGGTCGCCAGTTTTCATTTTTGGCACATCGAAAGAGCCAATTTTGCCAGTAAAATATTTTTTATAATCAAAAAACAACATCCAAAGGACATATAAAAGCGAGTATAAAACGATAGAATAAGTCGCTTGAAAACGATGAAACCACTTATGCGTTTGCGTTGGGCACATTCTGAAAAATGGGCGAACTTCTATATCGTCGTCGTAGCCATGCACATTGGTGAAGCCGTGGTGCATGACATTATGCTTCAATTTCCACATAAAATCGTTGCCACCCAAGATGCTGAGGGTATATCCGGCTATCGTATTAATTTTCTTTGATTTTGAAAAACTACCGTGACAACCATCGTGCATCACGTTGAATCCATGCGCGGCTGTCGCAAAACCGGCCACTACACACAGCGCAATAGCCCAAGGAGTAGAAGGTGTAAAAAAAACTAAAACAACATATAAAATAATCATCGCAGCCGTTAATATGGTGGCTTTGGTATATAATCGCCAATTGCCGGTAGGCGATTGATTGGTGTCTACAAAATATTGATTGACCCGGCTTTTCAAATCATTATAAAAATTAGGAGACGCTGTAAAACGAGGTACTTGCATGTAAAAATGGAATGATGAATGATGAATGATGAATGATGAATTGATAACTAACATATTGAATATCAACACTTTAACTTTCTAATGTCTATTATCTAATAGTCTATTATCTATGTTAAAGGTAAAGATAGGTCAGTTTTTTCTAATTAAAGACAATCCAAAACGTTAATATTACTGAGGGGGTTCATTTTTGAAGTTAAAAATTTGTCTATGCTTTTTTTGTATATTTTTAATATCAGAACTTTTCATACACTTGATAGGTTTAAAAAGGAGGGGAGATAATTTTTCAACCATACTAAAATTAAAAAAAATCAAACACTTTCAGATATGAAACAATCTATATTTTCTATGCTTTTTTTACTACTCTCCTGCACGGCATTCTCTCAAAATGCACCGAGCAACGATTATAAAAATTGGGTAGTGGATCTTTCGCAAGCGCAAAGTTCTTTTGAAGGGATAAAAATTGACAAAGTTGAGCTGAACGACCAATACACGGTGGTGCACATGAGTTTTAAAAACTTCGGTTTTGGCGACCAACATATTGAGGCTTGCAATTCATTTCACATCCGCTCCAGCGGTAAAAAAATCGCTCGTTTCGTCAAAGCTGAAAATATTCCGACAAGGGATATTTATGCAACAGGATTTTCATGCGCCGATGAAAGCAGTGCTATGCGCATAAAAAGCGGTCAATTTGTTCGTTTCCGCATATTTTTCACACGTATTCCTCAATATTTAAATAAAATAGATGTAGTAGAATATAACGGAGAAGAAGCCTGCGAATTTGATGTATGGAATCTGAATATCAGCCGTAAAGATCCTTTGCCAGAGCCGCATATTGCTACGGTAACGCCTAAAACGCCGCTTAAAAAACCTGTGAATAAGAATTCAGTTAAGCAGCCGGTTAAGAAAAAGCCTTCAACTCAACCACCTTTGATCGCATCAAAATCGGGTGATATTGTTTCATCAAAACCTCAAAACCCAATCGCTGAACCCAATAAACCACAAGTAACGCCGCCTGAAAAACGGGAGATAAAAGTGGTGAAAGAATATGTGCTGAAAAGAAAAACGGTACAACTCGAAATATGGGATAATGACCAAGAGG
>JAYUUR010000070.1:0-6177 GCA_043754475.1 Saprospiraceae bacterium
TAGTACCATCATCAGCTAATTTCATACTTGTATCCGTAATGCTGATAATTTCCCAGTCTTCGCTAATATCATCTAATTTATCATTACCGGCAATAGTGATAACTAATTCTTTATTAGCCTCTGTTAGTTTCCAAGTACCGTTTACGGGATTGCTTGAAGTGTAATTAGCTATAAAAGTGCCATCGGTTTTGAATTCAAAAGTATAGCCTGCAAATTTAGATGTTTCATCTTTGGCATCATCAAGATATAAACTCACTTTCCATGTTTTTCCAGTCATGGTAGGATATACACCATCTTTGCTGCAAGACGATAAGAAACTAATAAGCCCGAATACAAATAATACTTTTTTCATAAATTTTGAAATTTTAGATAGTTAATAAAAATTTAACAATTTTAATACAAGAAATATGCCCCAAATTGGGTATTTCAAGTATTCGTTTTAATCTGTTAAAAAAAACTCGCAATAAATTTTCCAAAGTAATTTTTTTTGAAAGACTTACTGCGAGTTGATGCATTGTGTATAATTTAATTTAAAATTAACGCGTAATAAAAACCTTCTTATTCAAAACACCGGTCTCAGATTCGAGTGATAAAATGTACATGCCTTCATTCAAAGGTGTGTCCAATAGGCGAGCGTTGAAGCCTGATTCAATGCGTACTTTCTCTGTTTTGACGACTTGACCAGCCGTATTTTGCCATTTCACAACGGCATCAAATGCTCTATCCGAAGTCATCCGCATTTCTAAAGATTGCGATTGGCTGACAGGATTGGGCGAAACGGTGAGGTTTTCAACGCCTTGAATTTCATGCACCGTATTAACGCCACTTGTTATAAATTTGTTTGAAACGGCGAAATTAGTACCCGTCACATAGCGTCCGAAGGCTCTCACTTGCCAATAATATGTTCTATTGGCAGTCAAATAAGTAGCTCCTACATTTTGAGGATTGAGATTAATGTTAGAAGAATAGACCACAAAACGCTTCACATTAGCCGTAAAACTGGCAAAAGTGCTGACTTCAAAAACATAACCGTAAGCACCTGCCACATCGCTCCAATCAAAATTAATATTGTTGAAAAATTGAGTGGTGGCGTTATTAGCCGGCACTTGTAATGTCGCTTCGCCGATGGGAGCCGTTGATTGTGCTACGTTGCCGTCTCTCAAATATTTTCTATAAAAACTATTCGCATAATCGTTTTTCATGGCTGATACTTGACTCGCTGAAAAAATTGATTCGCAACCGATGTAATAACCCATCAAATTTTTCTCGTCAGGATTAACCGCAATACAAGTCGGGTCTTTAGCAATACCATTATAAATACACGGATTGTTGTTGTTGTTCCAATCAGTACCTTGTGTAAAGCCGAAATTATAGTCGGGTGGAGTATCGCAAAAAGCATCACCTGCTGTGCTACAATTAGCATCTGGACCTGTTCGCGCTGCTTTTTCGACTGCATAATTACGTCCATTACAATTCACCGCAGCCGGTACGCAAGGAGCAGCTTGAGTCGGCGAAAAAGGTGTACATTCAAAACCATTAAATGTATGAGGCAAACTTAACAAATGCCCGATTTCATGCTCCACCGTACTGGAGTTTTCACGCGCCGCCTCTTGATAACGCATCACGATCCAATCGGCAGCATAAGGCGCATCGTCAATAGAATACCGATTGATATAATAAGCTAAAGTAGTTGAATTGGGATTCGTACCGTCATCGGCTGTACCTACAATAAAAATATTCAAAGCATCGGATTTGCGCAGAGCAAAAGCTTTGTTCGCGCCACTGATAGCCCGAGGGGCGTTGAATAGAGCATCATGATCTACATAATTCAAGTACTTAATATAAAATTGTAATTCCAAATTGTTTTTAGCAAACGTAATATTCCACTGGTCAATCATATCCAAAAGTTTGGATTCGTTGACGCGTGCTGTGCCATCTGCTTTAGCCACCAAATGAAAAGCAACGGGTACGTATGAAACTGCACCACGCGTCTGAATGACATTAGCATATTTAGAACGCAAGGTCATCATGTTGTCAAAAAGAGTGTGCAAATCATCAGGGCTTGTGCCACAACTTAATCCACGAGGCTGATTTTGTGCTTCAATACTTCCAAAAGGAAAAATAAGGAGGAAAAGAAAAGCTGGGACTACAACACTTGATAGTAATATTTTCTTCATGATTTTATGAAATGATTTATGTGTAAAACTTTATTTTTAATAACGGCATATTATAGTATTCAGTTTGCTGAACCGTACAAAAATATGTAAAAATTGTGTCAGTCTAATTTTTTTCATTTTATTTTATCAAAGTAAATCAATATTAGGAAAACGGTTTAACTTTGCGCGGCTTTTAAAAAAACTAAAAATTTACTCGATATGAAAAAAGTAACTGTCGTTGGAGCAGGTAATGTAGGCGCCACTTGCGCTAATGTTCTCGCTCACATGGATATTGTTAAACAAGTCGTCATGCTCGATATTGCGGGCGATTTGGCTAAAGGCAAAGCACTCGATACTTGGCAACAAGCCCCTATTGATTCGTACAGCACTCAACTCAGTGGTTCAAGCGATTATGCTGACACGGCTGGTTCTGACATCGTTGTCATCACCGCAGGCGTTCCACGCAAACCGGGCATGACTCGCGACGACCTTGTTGCTACCAACGCTAAAATCGTCAGTAGTGTGGTTGAAAACATCATGAAGCACTCTAAAAACCCGATTATCATTGTCGTTTCTAATCCTTTGGATGTCATGACTTATGCGGCGTTTAAAAAATCAGGCTTGAAACCCAACCGCGTTATCGGTATGGCGGGCATCCTCGATACAGCTCGTTACCGCGCATTTTTAGCGACTGAATTGAAGGTGTCTCCAAAAGATATTCAAGCCATTTTGATGGGTGGTCATGGCGATACAATGGTGCCACTACCTCGTTATACCACTGTTTCAGGCATTCCCGTTACAGAAATGATTGATAAAGATAAATTGGACGCCATTATTGCCCGCACCAAAGACGGTGGCGGAGAATTGGTTCGCCTTCTGGGTACTTCCGCTTGGTATGCACCGGGTGCGGCGGCGGCTCAAATGGTAGAAGCCATTGTGAAAGATGAACAGCGCATTTTCCCTTGCTGCGTCATGCTCAACGGTCAATATGGCATGAAAGATATTTGCTTGGGTGTACCTGTCAAATTGGGTAAAAACGGTGTGGAACAAATTATCCGTTTGAAGCTCCGCAAAGAAGAAAAAGAATTGCTTGAAGCATCAGCTAAAGCAGTGAAAGAGGTGATTGGCGTTTATGATGCTATGAATCTTTAATTGTGATATTGTGACAAACTTGCAGCAAGGTTCTAATCAATACTTGCTGCAAGTCATTTTTCAAAGACCCCTCAGTATTTTGCATAAAAAAAGCCGTTTTCCTATAATTTGCATAGGAAAACGGCTTTTTTATTGAATTAAAGAATTGTTAGGCTTTCAAATTCGGATTTTTAGCCAACTCTGCCTGCACTTTTTTAACAAAATCAAGCGGCACTTCTAATACAGAAGCAATTTGCTTAATGCTCAAAGTATTCAATTTGAGCATATTGATGATGGCAATACGGGCTTTATTCATTTCGCCCTCTTTTTTACCTTCAATTTTACCTTCTACTTTACCTTCTTTATATCGAAGGTCTTTTTTTAAATCATACGTTATAGGCATTTTATCAATTTGTTTTTTTGTTACAGTTTGCAAGTTACGCAAACCTGATAATATTTCCAAATCTGTTGTGTGCTCGTAAAGTTCCCTCTCATTCTCCGTTATTCTTAAGAGTTTTTCGAGAATTTGATGGATGATTTCAGGAGCATCTTTTTTTTCATATTTACATAAAATCGCTAAAATAAGTTCATGAGGGTTATTCGATTCAAGAAAGATTTTTGCATCAATATCTTTCAAGACGATAATTTTATATGAAAAATGAAGATTCTTATGCTTTATAGTGTCTATCATTTTATGCTCACCACTGCCCATATAAATAACGTATTGAACAACCTCCATATCAAATTCACTTAGAAAATCGTGATAATAGCCGAGCTCTCGAATATGCATGTTGCGAACACTTCGCCCTTGAAATTCCACATGAACAATATGCGGTTTTTCATTTTTAGGAATGACTTTCACGGCGAAATCCGCCCTTTTTTCTTTCGTTTTAGAGAAAGTAGTAGGGATTTCTATCGTCTTTTCAAGGTCTATACCTAATAGTTTTTGGATAAGCGTTGTATAAACTCTGGTAAAAGTTTTTTTAAGCACTTTATCAAAATCTTGATGTTGATTAGGGTTTGGCACGCCTAATTTTGAAATTCGTTTGCTCATAGTTAATTTAGTATGTGGAATAAAAAAGTATGGAGCAAATGTAATTCATTTTGTTTATTAGATACCCCCCCTCAGTAAATTTCGAATGTCGGATTTGATATTTCGGCACGTCTCCGAAATCCCATATCCCAAATCCGACATCGGAAAGACTCCCCAGTTTTGGGGATGTTCAAAGTCTCATAAGGACATTTAATTTTGTAGAACATTTGACGTAGCTTAAATAAAAATCATTAAAAGTAAAATAATTGAATTCTTGGGTTAACCTTTTGATGATTCAGATATTAATGATTATACCGCTCATACACTACGCCTTAAAAGTTTTCTTTCACTACAAAGTTTACAAGTTTAACACCCGTTTTGTTAACCCTTATAACTCTGAAAGCCGATGTGTGAATATTCTGCATATAATGCCCACCCTACCTTGAATCGGTTGATTCGTTTGTATTTTACAACGCCGATGAAAGATAGTGAATTCCTTAATTTGCTTTATCCCACTCAGCCTTTTTCAATTAAAGATATGACTCCTGTGATAGAATATATTTTTAGGCGAAGTGGAGTTGTTCAAGTCAAAGATTTAATGGATAAATTCCACATCAGTCGGCGGTGGTTAGAGAAGCAATTTGCTGAACAAGTGGGTATATCTCCGAAAGAGTTTGCTCGTATCACACGGTTTAATGCGCTTCTAACAAGAGTTAAAACGACCCCCTCAGTATCTTGGACAGAAATAATTGAGAAATTTGGCTATTACGACCAATCGCATTTGAATAGAGATTTTCATGAGTTTACAGGGCAATCACCTACTGAGTATTTTAAAGCTAAACTCTTTGATTTGAACCACTTTTCCTATGAACCGCTTGAATAATTTGATATTTAGACCATAATCATTCGCATTTATACAATCAGGATATTTTTTTAATACATAAATTTGAATAATTTTTCCGAAAAAAATAACTCAAAGAGCATTAGTCAGTCTATAACCTATTTTTTTTAACTCTAAATTTTTGACCAATGAAAAAAGTAATTTTTTGCTTAACATTAGCGATGGGTATGTTTCCATTCGCCCACACGCTTACCGCTCACACCGCAATGACGTTTGATGTTGCAGGCACTTTAGATGATGGTATAGAAATACTTGATGGGAACAAGAAAGTCATTTTAAAGGAGACAAACAAAGAACTTACTGCTGAAAACTTGAAAACTTACATTCAAAGTATGAATGCCACTAAAACGATGGCAGATGGCGAATACGATATTGTTTTGACAAAGAATAATTCAAGAGTGACTCAGTCTTTTATAGTCAAAAACAATAAAGTGACTTTTAATGAAAGTAATTATTCCGCAAAGTATGTCCCCGTAGTTTTCAAAAAAAATGGTAGTTTATTTGTCAATTGCTTTCTCGGTAGTTATGGAGATATTACCGTGAGATTCATTGATCCTAATGAAAAAGTATTTTTTAATGATACTTATCATAACGTGTACAAATTACATCAAGCTTATGATTTATCAAAAATACCTTTCGGGGGCGCATTTCGGGTTGAAATAAAATACGGTGATGAGATTATTAAACAAGAGGAGTTAGTTAAATAGGTTACTGCGACTGAAATTTAGTTGCTTACTCTGATGCCAATACTGAGGGGGTATTAAAAACCCTCTCAGTATGCATTCAATATCCTTAGCCCCCTAACCCCATGTGCATCAACATCATTTTTAAGAATATGTAAAATGCTGATTATAATTGCCTTTTTTCAATCTATAACTCCACCATTTATGGTGGAGGCAAATTGTTAAATATAGTTTAGGCTTTAGCCGTTCATTTTTCAAAGCCAAAAGGTGGAC
>JAYUUR010000071.1:0-2100 GCA_043754475.1 Saprospiraceae bacterium
ATTCTATTATTTCGAAATGCAGTTATTTAATACTCAATTCAAAATTTAATTTGGACTAAATTTTCAAAAATCAAATCAAAGGACTTATTACACAACCCCTTATAGATTTCTGCTAACTCATTGATAATCAACGAGTTAAAAGATGTGGGTAATAGGCAGAGTTTCAAACTTGCTGCAAGTTAAGCTAAATTCAAAATTTTATTTGGCTTCAAAATTCCAATTTTTATATTTTTGACTTATTACACAACCCCGTTACATATCAACTATTTTCAGTTTCAATAAATTTTGAAACGCTTAAAATCATACCGAGTGAAACACAACTGAAGAGCAGCGAAGTACCCCCCATCGAGAGCATGGGCAAAGGCAAACCCGTGACGGGGACTAAGTGAACGCTCACCGCCATATTGGCTAACGCTTGCACCACGAGCATTAGCGTCAGCCCCATGACCAGCATAGCGGGGAAGGTCTTGGGCGACTTGGTGACCAATCGGACGACCCTCAAAAACAACAATATATAAAGCCCCAATATCAAAAAACCGCCAAACAAACCATATTCTTCAATAATAACGGCATAGAGATAATCAGAAAAAGCATTGGGTAAAAAGTTTTTTTGAACCGAATTGCCGGGTCCTGTACCCAACATGCCACCGTTGGCGATTGCCATTTTCGCAATTTTCGTTTGGTCGGCTTCTTCTGAATCCGTTACAAAACTTCTCAAGCGAGAAGTCCATGTATTGACGCGCACTTTATCTGGAAAGGCTTGACCGACAACTATCAAACCTGAGAAGGCGACCAAGCCGCAAAACATCATTAAAAATATATATTTCGGAGCGACTCTACCAACAAACATCATAACGATACACGTTGCAAAAATGACCAATGCCGTTGATAAATTGCTGGGGGCAATGAGCAGACAGACCAGTATTACAGGCATAATAATGGGTAGAAATGCACTTTGAAAATCTGAAATATAGTCTTGTTTGGCTGTAATTGAGCGGGCAATATAGGTAATTAATGCAATTTTCGCTAAATCAGATGTTTGGAACGTCAAACCTAATCCCGGCACTTCAATCCATCTTACGGCATCATTGACTTCCGTACCCACTGCTAAAGTCAACACTAATAAAGGCACTGTAACAGCGAGCATATAAGGTGCCCAAATATTGAATCTTTTATAGTGAATAATATGAAAAACATAGACAACTACCAAACCGACACCGAGAATAAGGATTTGTTTCAGCAAATAATATTCGGTGTTGCCGCCATTTTTTTGAAAAGCTAAGGACGAAGACGAGCTATAAATCGTCAGGATGGAAATCATTGAAAGGACAGCCACAATTGCCCAAATAACTCTATCACCTCGCAATTCGGCGGTGACTCTGTTGATCATTGACATGGTATGAAATGATTTATGGTGAAAAATTATAGTGTATTGTTTGTCTGCACCCCCTCAGTAGGGAGGCATATTTTTTACAAAAATAGAGATTTTTAGGGAATCACTTTCAAATTCAAAGGATTTAAATAAAAAATACCTACAATTGACAAGCATCAACAATAGGTATTTTTTTTATAAAACAATAATTAAAACTACTCTTGCCGCTTTAATCGAGCTTGACGCATATTAAATGTCATAAATCGACTATCGAATGCACCGAGTATATAGGTGCGAAAAAGATAGCCCAACATGGTTTTTTCAACCAATTCAGGTTTTATCAAATGGGCAATTTTGTTGTGTTCGGCAGGGAGAAGACTCCAATGGATGCCTGCACGCTCGTGATGCGCCGTGTGATAGCCATTGTTGAAAAGCAGCCAATTAATGCCCATAAAATTGCGTGAATGGTTATAAGGGCTTTCCTCATCCGTATGAACGTGCTGGATATAGTTGAAAACCATCACAATAAAGGCAGAAAATTGCTGTGGAATTACAACATATATCAAAGCTTTTTTCCAATCCAATAAAAGAAAACCAATGACCCACACCGCTAAAACGGCAATTTGAATGCAATTTTCAATATAGGTTTGGCGGTCGGTTTGACGCAACTTTGCCATATACGGAATGATGCTTTCTTTCATCTGATGATAGCCCGATACTGAGGGGTA
>JAYUUR010000072.1:0-2100 GCA_043754475.1 Saprospiraceae bacterium
AATGTTTAGAGTTGTGAAAAATTATCTTTTATATTATAGTTTGTGGGTTGCCTTCTTCCTCGTGGCGCGCCTGATTTTTCTATTATATTATTTTCAAGATACACAATCTATTGGTTTTCAATCATTTATGAAAACATTTTTTTATGGCGTGCGCTTAGATTTATCAGCGGCGGGCTATTTTTCAGCATTGCCTTTTCTTTTACTCACCATTAATATTCTGTTTAAAAGAAAAAATTACCTGCTAAAGGTTGTACAAATTCTAACCGCTGCACTTATTATTTTATCTTCAATATTAATCATAATTGACTTAGGACTCTATCAAAATTGGGGCTTTCGCTTGGACGATACCTTCTTGAAATATTTGAAATCGCCTAAAGAAATGATGGCTTCGTCAAGCACTTCACCTGTTTTTCTCTTTGTTTTTATTGCAGCCCTGCTTTCATTTTTAAGCATTTATGTATTCAATCGCTTATTTTTTACTCAGCTAAAACTGCCACGCTCTGATCGCAGTGACATTTTTCTTAAAAATACCATTTCTCAGTTGCTATTAGGCTTATTTTTAACAGTTTCACTCATCATACCCATACGCGGTGGCTTTCAATTGGCACCTGTCAATCAGAGTGCTGTATATTTTTCTAATCAACCTTTTGCGAATCATGCGGCTGTGAATGTGCTATGGAATTTTTTCGTCTCAGTGTTTGAAAAGACGACGGATAATAAAAATCCTTACGCATATTTCAGTAAAAATGAGGCTACCGACATGGTTCAATCATTATTTAAAGATTCCAGTTCGACGCATTATTTGATTAAAAAAAATATTAAAAATCCCAACATCATCATCATCACATGGGAAAGTTTAACGGCTAAAGCCATTGAGAAACTCGGTGGAGTAGGAGGGGTGACCCCTCAGTTGGATGCCCTTTGCAGCGAAGGGATTTTGTTCTCCAATATTTATGCGGCGGGTGATAGAACGCATTTAGGATTGATGGCTGTTTTAGCAGGTTATCCGACTATAAGTGGTGAAAATGTCTTTGAAGTGCCTCGAAAATCGGCTCAATTGCCTTGTTTGAGTAGAGATTTTAAAGCGAAAGGCTATCAAACGGGCTTTTATTATGGCGGCGAGGCAGAATTTGCTAATATGAAATCCTACCTGCTCAATGGTCAATTCAGTAAACTTATCACTATCAGCGACTTTGAAAAAAAGGATTTGAGCAGCAAATGGGGTGCCTTCGACCACGTTGTTTTGAACCGCGCGATGAGGGACTTGACAACCATTCAGCAACCTTTTTTTACGCATATACTCACTCTCAGCAGCCACGAACCCTTTGAGATTCCGAATGAATCCAACAAATGGGGCATCCCCAATTTTAAAAAAACAACAGATGAAAATGAGCTGTTCAAAAATGTGATGTACTATACCGATCAAGCTGTGGGGGCATTTATACAAGAAGCAAAAAAGCAAGTTTGGTGGGATAATACGCTCATTGTCATCATCGCTGATCATGGTACGCATCGGCTTGAACCACATGATAATGAGTTCGTCAATTTTCATATTCCTATGATTTGGTGCGGTGGTGCTTTGACTGTAAGAGATACTGTTTTAACGCCGATTGGTTCT
The DNA here is from genome assembly GCA_043754475.1 of Saprospiraceae bacterium. Lineage (GTDB taxonomy): Bacteria > Bacteroidota > Bacteroidia > Chitinophagales > Saprospiraceae > JAAFJT01. The sequence continues at coordinate 1,619 of JAYUUR010000072.1, forward strand.
CAAACGGACGTTCCTGCTACGGTTTTGGCTCAATTAGATATGCCTTTTAAAGAGTATAAATGGTCAAAAAATATTTTATCCAAGCGATACCAACCTTTCGCTTATTTCAATTTTCATGGCGGCTTCGGTTTTTTACAAAATAAGGGTCAATATGTTTGGGATACTGAGGGGTCATTTATCAGGCGGCAACAGGGGGCTGTTGATTCATTGGCTATTCGACATGGTAAAGCCTATTTGCAAGCGACTTATGAGGATTTTTTGGAGAAATAATGTTTAAATATTACCTTTGAGTTGTTCATTATTAATGGCGTTTGCCCCCTAACCCCATGTGCATCAACACCGTTATTTATAATGTATAATGTATTGATTATCATCATTTTATAAGGGGTTGTGTAATAAGTCAAAAATATAATAATTGAAATTTTGAAGCCAAATAAAATTTTGAATTTAGCTCAACTTGCTGCAAGTTTGAAACTCTGTCC
>JAYUUR010000073.1:0-6154 GCA_043754475.1 Saprospiraceae bacterium
CGAAAAGTCAATCACCAATTCACTCATTCACCAACTCAGTAATATAAAGAGTATCGTCGTTCAATTTATAAGCCACGCCGACTTTCGTTTTATCAGTGGTTTTCAAATTTTTAATTTTAATGCTGGTAAAAATCTTTTCTGCATTGATGACTCTGAAAGTCATTTCTTTTTTATCAAAAATAACCGCCTCTGCATTTTGTACCTCTACCTTATCGGTTTTGAAACCTGCGTTTTCTTTAAAAATAACTTGATTTTTTGCATCATCAAAAGCGATTTGATTGCCCACAAAACTGGGTTCTTTGGTGGTAGGTGCTATTGATTCAGGTGATTTAGTAGTAATGATAATGGGGCTTTTTTGTGCCCAAATTGAACTTGATAAAAACAAGCTGAGAACAACAGTTGTAAAACGAATTTGATTTTTCATAAATTATAATTTTATTAAATATTTTGGATGCCTAAAAAAAAATGCCAGGACGAAATGTCCAGGCATCCATGAAAACGAATTTTACAATTCTTTAACCAAAACTTACACACGAAACATTGCAATTAATGTGCCAAATATATATTCAGCAATATTAATTTATCCACAAATATAATACGTTTTACAGATAATACAAATTTTTAGTGCGTAAAATTTTGATTTTTATTACTTTATAGAATTTTTTTTTAATTATTGGTAAATGAAATATTGGTAAATTTCAATTGACGAATATTTTAGACGTGTAATGAGGTATGATTTTTTTATCAATTGACGTTTTAAATAAGAGTTCAACGGCTGCTCTTCCCTCCTCACCCAACGCTTCAGTGAAGTGATTGACGTATAAATTGATGTGTTGTTGCCGAACATGGCTGTCCATTTCCTGTGCATATTGCGCCACAAACTCATGGCTTGCTAACGGATTCTCGAAGGCATATCGGACGCTGCGTTGAATGACGCGCTCTATTTTCTGCTGAATGTCGAGTGGAATATCGCGCCGCACGACGATACCACCAAGGGGTATAGGCATGCCAGTTGTGGTTTCCCAATATTCCCCCAAGTCCATAATTTTCATTAAGCCTTTTCGTTCGTAGGTGAAACGATTTTCATGGATTATGACGCCCGCATCCACTTCACCAGTGATGACAGCGTTTTCAATTTCATTAAAAACCATTTCTTTTTTATTCAAGGCGGCAGGGTAGGCGAGGCTGAAAAGGAAATTTGCCGTCGTGTATTTACCAGGAATAGCGACAAGCATCTCATTGACAGGGTTCACTATATCACTATTTTTAGTAATTAAAAGTGGACCCACGCCATTGCCCAATGCGCTGCCCGATTCGAGCAAAGCATAGCTATCAACCAAATGTGCAAAGGCAAAATAGCTGAGTTTTGTCACATCCAATTCTTTTTGAAAAGCCCTTTGATTGAGTGCCTCTACGTCTTCCATGACAGCTTCAAACGTCAACCCCTCAGTATCGATTCGCCCGTGAATCATGGCATCAAATATAAAGGTATCATTGGGGCAGGGTGAAAATCCAAGAGTAAGTTTCATAAGCGTATAGCAAAACGTGCGTTTTGCATTTATTGTTAATAGATAATTTGATTGAATCCCAAAAGTTAAAACTTTCTTTAATACGATAAAAAAGACATCTTGTTTTACTTTAATAATTTTTTGATTGCTCAAATGACATCTAAAACACGCCTCAGTATTTTAAGTTCATATTTTAATATCATAGAAAATTAAAGTTATTTTCAATGAAAGACAACTTAATAATTCATAAACCTGCTTTTAATTCAGCTACCCCCTCAGTATTCGCTCCATTTTTTGTACTTTTGCAGTTTGAAAGGAGGCGTTGAATTTTTATGAAGCGCAATCCCCTTTTTTAATAGAAATATAATGAATTTACAAGTAATTTATGAGGATAATCACCTTCTGGCGGTCAATAAACCGGCGGGGATGTTAGTGCAAGGAGACGAAACGAATGATAAACCATTAGTGGATTTTGCAAAAGATTATATCAAAGCGCGTTATGGCAAGCCCGGCGATGTGTTTCTCGGCGTGGTTCATCGGATAGATAGACCTGTGAGTGGTGCGGTCATTTTTGCTCGCACGAGTAAGGCATTAGAGCGAATGAACAAAATTTTTGCTGATAGAGAAGTGGATAAAACCTATTGGGCTTTAGTGAAAGATAGACCAGACCCCCTCAGTGCTACACTCGTTCATTACCTTGATAAAGACAGGGAGAAAAATATAACTAAAGCATTGGATGCACCCAGTCGCCGCCATCCCGATGCTAAAAGATCGGAACTGACCTATGATTTGATTTCGAGTATTGGCAATTATCATTTGCTCGAAGTGCACCCTAAAACGGGGCGTTCGCATCAGATTCGGGCGCAACTCTCGCGTATAGGCTTACCCATCAAAGGTGATTTAAAATATGGTTTTCCGACACCCAATAAAGATGGTTCTATCCATTTGCATTGCCGTTCGATGAAATTTATTCATCCTGTTACTAAAGAAACGGTTGAAATTATGGCTGACCCACCAATGGGTCAAGTGTGGGAGCAATTTGCTAAGACATTGACGTAGAGTTATTTTTTTAGCAAGGTACTATGTATAAAATATAACTAAATTGAAAATTTACTAACTCATTGATTTTCAATTAATTACAAACCTATAAGGTTTCAAAAACCTTATAGGTTTATCGCTAATTTACAACTTTCAAATACAATCAAAAGCCTTGATTTCATGACGAAATCAAGGCTTTTTGAATACAAGAAGATTACAGAAATCAAAATTACTAAAGTAAGAGTGAAAATATTTTTAACTAAATTAACCGAAAAACCGAAGGTCTAACGTCTAATATCTAATTGTCTAATCTCTAATTTATTAATCAAGCCAAGCTGCTGGTGTTCTCGACATATCTCTCTGAGTGCGCTTGATTTGAGGAATTGTCATGCCTAATTGAAATTCAATTTGACGCTGACGAAAGCCCATATCTTTATTCAAAAGCCCTTGATTGTAGTATGCCGATGCGCTAAAAACCGTTTTGTTGAATTTGAATGTCATACCGCCTCCTACGCGGACACCTAAATCCAAAGTAGCGACTTCACGATATTGAGTGAACGTTTTTTCAACTGGTTTTTCAAATCTTGCACCTGCATCGTCCATATAAGATGTTCTCAAAAAAGCTTCCGTTGAGCGATTTTGCAAAGCTGAACTAAGGTTAAGACCTGCGCTCATGAAAAATGGGCGATTGGCTTTGGGTGTAAAAGTCCAGTCAAGTGGTACGCGGAAATACAAATTGTTGTAAGCGCGGATACCTCTATCTTCAAAAGCAATGGTTTTGCCAGTGAAAGCGACTTGGTGTTTGACTGACATCACATTCATGCCGAAAGAAAAAGCAGAGCGTTTGCCCACGCTGTATTTTCTTAAAATGCCTACTTGATAGCCATTGTCGCTGCGAGCGTCAGTGATTGATGCATTGCGGGCTGCTATGGAAGTGTTGTTAAATCCGACTACTAATTCGGTGGTAGCACCTGTTGAAAGAGAGTCTGTGTTTTGAGCGAAAAGGGAGGTGCATAAAAGAGCGAAGGCAACTGATAATGTTGTTCTCATTGTGTTGTTGTTTACTGAGCTGTTAGATGGTTTGTTTCTAATTGATGGTACAAAGTAACGAGCAATTAAAATGGTACGCATCTCCTTATTCTGTAATTTTTTAAATATAAAAAAATAATCTTCGTAAAATATTGAAAACATAATACTTATACATCAGTTTTGTTTAAATAGATTCAAAGGCTCATTATTTATTTTAAAAAATACCCTATTTATATTAGTTTTTAAACTTTTAGGAAAATATTATTTTTATAAAATACCCAAAGAAAAAACCAAAACAAACACAAACTGAACAACGCATAAAAGAAAGAACTGAGCTTTTGCTTCGCTACAAAGTCGTTCCATACTGAGGGGTCTGATTTTTCAGTCAACTTTTTAGTTTTATAATCTATCAATAGTTGCCTATCCGTCGTGATGGGGGAGAAGACATCTTCATAGAGTTTTTGAGTGCCACCGATACGCTTTGGCACGACAGCATTATTGTTCCACGCTTGTGTAACAGTTTCGTAGCTGCTATCAAATTTGATTTTTGAAACGGTTTTGACCCACATGCCCGAAATGACGAAAGCCAAAAGCGAGTTCATCCCCAATACCAAAAGCGGTTTTGTCCAACCTTTCAAACCCTGCACATCTATTATCCAAATCAAAACAGCATTAATGACTAAGCACCAGCCCGCCATAAAAACGACATAAGAAGATGACCAAATGGGCTTATTAATAGGAAATTCAAAATTCATCAGCCAACCCAATAATAATGCTCCAAAGCCCCAAACGAACATTTTTTTCACTAAATCCAAGCGATTAGGGTTTAAATCTATCAATTTCCCTGAAAAATAACCTAAAATCACCGTCACCACAGCAGGTAAAGTGGATAGTAAACCTTCTGGATCGAAAGGAATGCCATCGTAACCTTTATATAAATGTTTGACGCCCAATACCCAACGGTCGAATTGCGTCACGACATTATTTTCAACGCCGAGATATTTTGTACCGTCATACAAGCCGAATGGATACGTAGGGTCGCCCATATATTTCATCAAAAGCCAATAGCCAATAAGAATGGCTGCGCCAATAATGGCTGTCGTGCGCTGTGAAAAAGTGATACAAATCAAGCAGCCGAGCATATACGCCAAGCCAATGCGCTGCAAAACGCCCATAATCCGCAAATTTGAAAAACTCGACAACGAATTCAGATACATCGCCAAGCCTACGCCTATAAGAAAAATGATGACGCCGCGCTTGATGATTTTAAAATACAATTCAGTAGGCGCTTGCCCTTGATATTTTTTAAATGAAAACCAAGCGGCAACGCCCACGGTGAAAAGGAAAAAAGGATAGACCCAATCTGTCGGTGTCCAACCATGCCATTTGGCGTGTTCGAGTGGCGGGTAAATGAACGACCAGGTACCGGGGTTGTTCACAATAAACATCAAAGCGATGGTCAAACCTCTGAAAATATCGAGGGCAAGGAGTCTTTGAGCAGGCAGGGCGCTATTAGCTGACATATTTTTATTTAACTTTTGACGAAATAAGAAGATAAAGCTAATAAAAACTCGTGGAAAATTGTCAGTATAAATATGGATTTTTCAAAAAATGGTTGTATTTTTGCACCGCTTTAAAAAAGAAACCGGTTCGGTAGCTCAATGGATAGAGCAACTGATTTCTAATCAGTAGGTTACAGGTTCGACCCCTGTCCGGATCACAAAAACATAACGCCTTGTAAATCAATGATTTGCAAGGCGTTTTTTAATTTTACTGAGCATTTAAAAAACAATGCGGTGATTAAGCTTTCTATTCGCCGCATATTTTGCGGTGAATAGAAAGCTTATTTCAATTATTGTGTATTTTAGCAGCAAAATAGTCAAGTCATGAGCCATTATTATATTCATCAAAATAAAAATTGGGCAAATTTTACTTGGGATAATGAGTCATTATTACCACTGCTCGGCACTGTCAGAAACCTACAAGGTAAACTTTTTGGGAAAATGGCTGCGCTGGGTTTTGATTTGAAGCAAGAAGCCAATTTAGAGACTTTGACGTTAGATGTGTTGAAGACTTCTGAAATAGAAGGTGAATTTTTACAGCCTGAACAGGTGCGTTCTTCCATAGCCAGGCATTTAGGAATGGATATTTATGGGCTTGTTCCGTCGGATAGAGATGTAGATGGGGTAGTAGAAATGATGCTTGATGCTACTCAAAATTATTCATCGCCATTGACTTCCGATAGATTATTTGCTTGGTATAGTTCATTATTTCCGAAGGGCAGAAGTGGCATGTATAAAATAAATGCAGGTCAATGGCGCAAAGATGAAAAGGGACCGATGCAAGTTGTTTCAGGAGCCATAGGCAAACAGCGTCTCCATTTTCAAGCACCTGATGCAATATTATTAGAAGCGGAAATGCAGCATTTTATTGATTTGTTGTAATTATTTAGCACTGCCGTAAGCAGTATTTAAAAGGAGTAAAAAGATATAACTTTGCGTCATGTTAGAACCCGTCCTTCCAGAAAGCTTAGAAGCTTGTCATGCCTTGATTCGCCAGTTACTGGCGATTATCCAACA
>JAYUUR010000074.1:0-6149 GCA_043754475.1 Saprospiraceae bacterium
AAATATACTGAGGGGGCTATGCTGGCTTGCAATCCGACACGTCCGGGTGCACTGTTCACTTGCCCAATGATTTCGTAATTGATGTCGCCAATGCGAACGGAATCACCTATATTTAAATCAAATTGCAAACGTAAAGTCCTGTCAATCAAGGCTTTACGACCATTCATTATCTTTTGAGAGACACGCTCAGGCTCGGTAATGAGGTCGCCATAAAAAGGGTAAATACCTCTTTGCGCTTTTACTTGCACGGGGCGAGTGCCTTCACTTTTAGGAAAATACGCCATTGAAAGAAACGATACCATTTGGCTGCGTTCACCGCCGAGGCTGTCCATTAATGCCATTACTGAGGGGTTCGGCGGATTGAGTCCATCTATCACCAAATCTGCACCGAGCAGCTCTTTAGCCTGTCCGTTGATGTCTTTTTGAAGATTTTCGCTGAAAGAATTAATCGCCACCAAAGCGGCTATTCCGAGAATGATGCTTGAAACAAAGAGCAGTAAGCGCGCTCGATTGCGGCGACTATCGCGCCAAGCCAGTTTGAGAAGTAAGTTAAAATTCAGTCCGTTCAAAGTGATATATTTTATAACTGTTTGATTGTCAGTGGTTTATGTTTGTTTTACGAAAGACGGTTACAAGGTAGAAATATTTTCACTCAATCAAAGCCCCCTCAGTAATTGGCGAATTTTTTCTTCAAAATCATAGGTGGGTTGCTTCATTTCGGTATATTTTTCATTGATATTGGATTTTATTTTCTCTAAATCTGCATGTTTATAAAAACAGCGCATTTTGCCATATTTATCAACGATGATGATATAAGGTCGCCAAATTTGCATGGATAAAAACTCATCTGCAAATTTTGAAGAGTTTTCAACAAGTGGAAAATGAATGGGATTCTCTTTCAAATATTTGCGCTCGCTTTCCCCAATTTTCACATCCGTAAATGAGAGTACTTCTACTCCATCTTGTCTATATTTCTCTACTATTGCATTCAAAACGGGGATTTCATTGCGGAAAGAATTGTCCCAAAAATTCCAAAAATGGAGTATTAAAATACGGTCATGATACATCGAAGGGCGGTGTGGATACCCCTCAGTATCTTTGGCATCAAAGTCAGGTACGCGCCCGCCTACAAGGGTTGTAAGAAGGCTGTCTTGAATGATTCGATTTCTTTTGCCGATTTGCTCCCATTTTTGAAGCAGCGCAAAAGGAATAGAACCATTTTTCAAAGTATCTTTTTCAAGGTCAGTTAAGCCGTCCGTATTTATTTGAGTTCCTTTGGGAAAGGTAATAACCTCACCTTGAGATTTATAAGTTTGAGCTACACAGGTATTGAAGATTAAAAAGCAAATTAAAAAGGTTAAGTATTTCATTTTCAATGAGTTATAGTAAAATTCCAAAACGAATCAGCAATTTCCGCTTTGACAATTCTATGACAATTCAATGAATTGATTTTACTAAAAATAAGCGGTTTTCGCTAAAAAATGCTTATTTTTAGTAAAAAAACTACATTTTTGACGATTTTTAAAAATAGTTTTGTCATAGAATTGTCAAAGCGGAAATTGCTGGTTGAAAAGCATATTGTGACACTACGTGTCAAGGCGTAACACTCAAATCGAAGCTATTATAAACATTTGGACACTCCGTGTCATTTAAAACCGAACCATTATAATGACACGGAGTGTCCAAATGTTTATAATACAGGTTGCTAAACCGATGCTTATTGACACGTAGTGTCACAATGTGCTTTTTTAACCCATTATTCGCATTGATTATAAAAAACCTCACATGTTTGTATCATCATTTTTCTTTTTCACCCGATTTCGAGGATGAAACATCAAAACGGTTTCTCTCAAATAATCGGTATCGAGATGCGTATAAATCTCAGTAGTCGTGATGCTTTCATGACCGAGTAAATCTTGAACGACTTTCAAATCGGCACCACCTTCAATCAAATGCGTAGCGAATGAATGTCTAAATGTATGCGGGCTGACGTTTTTCTCAATTTCCGCCGCCTTTGCCCCTGCTTTGATGACTAAAAAAATCCATATCCTACTGAAAGGTTTACCGCGATTGTTGATAAAGACAAAATTGTTAAATTCGGGCATCGTTTTGATGCGTTTGCGCACGTGCTCGAGGTAATATTTAAGGTGTTTCATGGCGTCTTCGCCTATCGGCACAAGGCGTTCTTTATTGCCTTTGCCTACAACAGTGATGTAGCCTTCATGAAAATAGAGGTTCGATCTTTTCAAATTTATCAACTCACTCACCCGCAAACCACAGGCATAAAGCACTTCCAAAATCGCCCTATCGCGCAAGCCTTGCGGTTTGGAGAGGTCAATAGTGGCTAATATTCTTTCAATTTCATCAAAAGACAACACATCTGGAATTTTTTTAGCCAATCGAGGGGCTTCAATGAGGTCGGTAGGGGCAACGTCAATGAGGTCTTCGAGCAGCAAATATCTATAGAACGTCTTCAAGCCCGAAAGTGTCCGCGCTTGCGAAGTGGACTCAAGCCCCAAATCGTTGAGATACGCCATAAGCTCGCTCACTACTGAGGGGGGTACTTGGCTCGGCTCGTGTTGATAGCCTTTCAACTCCATATATTGTTGAAGTTTGCTCACATCGCGCAAGTAGGCTTCGACGGAATTGCCCGACAGCGAGCGTTCGAGCATCAAATAGACCTTAAAGCCATCGAGGGCAGTTTTCCAATTCATAACACAAAGATATATTAAACATTATTATGCTTAAAATTTTGGATAGAAAAAGGAAAAGTTTAATTTAGCGACTTGTAAAAAATTAACAACGACTTTCTTATATTTTAACAAATTTTTTGGACTATGGCTACGCATACTCGACGCTACGTTTTTTTGGATTTTGAAACTCTTAAACAAATCAAGTTTAAAAAACTTGAAAAAGTTTGTGATAAAGTCTTCGTTTTCCTCGGCTCTGATATTGAACAAATTCCTTTTGCCCTTGTCAAAGACATCCAGCGCATGGGCAGCAACATCAAATGGATTGAAGTCGCTGGTGCTACACCGCATGATTTGAATTATCATATCTGCTTTTTAATGGGAAAATTGCATGAAAAAATTAGTAGCGATGTGGAATTTGCTATTTTATCCAATGATAATGCCTTTGATCCGTTGGTCAATTTTATCAATTCAACAGGTCGCTCGTGCATCCGCGTGCGGCAGCAAGGCATGGAAAAAGACCCCCCTCAGTATAACGACATTTCTAACAAAGGCAACGAGCCAAAACTGGAGCCTCAAATAGAAGAAACGGTGGAGTTGATTTCAAGACTTTATGGCGAACGCAGCAGCGAAGGCGCAACGCAAGGAGAAGGCGTGAGTGACCCGATGCTCATTGACGAAACCGCGCGCGAAACTGTTCGTCGGCTGATTCGCTCAGGCAATCGCCCGATGGATTTGGGTTTGTTGAAAAATTATATTCTTTTGCACAATCAAGAACTTTCAGTGCATGGAAATGTAGAAAAAATCATTAAAAGATTGGAAGAAACCAATGAAATTAAGCTGAATCGCGAACAAGTTATATACAATTTTTAAAAAATGGGTAATAGTTACGGTTATGGATATTTCTGAAATTGAATTAATATTCGAAATGGCTGAAGATGGAATGAATCACGCCATCGAACATCTTCAGCACGAACTCCTCAAAATCCGCACGGGCAGAGCCAGTGGTGATTTGGTGGAAGGTATTTTAGTACCTTATTATGGCTCGCCGACTAAAATCAGCCAAGTGGCTAATATTTCGATGGCAGACGCCCGCACAATCGTCATCCAACCTTGGGAAAAAAATATGCTCGGACCCATCGAAAAAGGGATTTTTGAAGCAGCTTTGGGTATTACGCCTCAAAACGATGGGCAGATAATACGCCTTTCTATTCCACCATTGACAGAAGAACGCCGTAAAGACTTTGCAAAAAAAGCCAAACACGTTGGCGAAGAAAGCAAAGTGGGTGTCCGCAACTCCAGAAGGGATGCGATGGAAGAGTTGAGAAAAGCAATAAAAAACGGTTTAGCTGAAGACATTGGTAAGAAAAAAGAAGAGGAAATTCAAACGCTCACCAATCGGTTTGTAGAAAAAATTGACAAATTGGTAGAAGGCAAAGAAAGAGAGATTTTGACCGTTTAAGGCTAATTTTTTTTTAAAACAAAATGTTGAATGAAATTATTAGGCTTAATTGGCTACCCCCTCAGTCACTCGTTTTCAAAAAAATATTTTACACAAAAGTTTGAAAATGAAGGACTTACGCATGATTGGGAATATGAATTATTCCCTATTGAATCCATCGAACAATTGCCTGATTTACTGAGGGGGCATCCGAGTTTGGTCGGGTTAAATATAACAATTCCATACAAAGAGGATGTGATGTATTGGCTGGATGAATTAGATGAAACGGCGGAAGCAATAGGAGCTGTCAATTGCATTAAAATCATTGATGGAAAATTGAAAGGGTATAACACTGATTATTATGGCTTTCAAAAATCTCTGTTGGGCTTGATAAATCCAAGTTCCCCCTTTTCCCAAAGGGATTCCTTCGGAAGGGGCGGAGGGGGCTTGGACGAGATAAGTTTAGATATAAAAGCCTTAATACTCGGAACGGGTGGGTCAGCGAAGGCAGTCGCTTATGCCTTGAAAAAATTAAAAATACCTTATCAATATGTTTCACGAAATAAGAGCGCACATGGTTTCACTTATGCTGATTTGGATGAAGCCGTTATAGCATCGCATCAACTCATTGTGAACTGTACGCCGCTCGGCATGTCGCCTAATACTGAGGGGTGTCCGCCAATTCCTTACGAATGCCTTGATAATCAATATTTTATGTATGATTTAATTTATAATCCGGAAGAAACAACTTTTTTGAAAAGAGGAAAAGAGCGGGGAGCAAAAGTAAAAAATGGCTTGGATATGCTCTATTTTCAAGCGGAGAAAGGTTGGGAAATTTGGAATTCTTAAAGAATCTTAATTGGACTGTTCTTTAATTTTAAATCATTAAAACCTTCGATACCTTGCAAGCCGCCTGTATGCACGGCTACAATAGTTGAGCCTCTTGGGAAATAACCTTTTTTTATCAAGTCAAATAAGCCGAAAAACATTTTACCCGTATAAACGGGGTCGAGCGGAATACCATGCTGGGCTTTAAAATGATTGATAAATTCAATCAATTCAGGATTGGATTTGGCATAACCGCCGAAGTGATAATCGTTATTTATGAACCAATTTGAGTGACTATGGGAGCTTATATCACTTTTTTTCAAGGATTCATCATTTTTATTCTCAAAAATGATAGTATCTCCTTTTAAATTGAGTATGTTTGATACATCTTTATAAAGAAAATTACCTTTTAATACAGCAAAACCAATAACCGTTTGTCTTTCATCAGCAGCTTTTATCATCCCGGCGATTGTTCCACCTGTACCGCAAGCTATAGCCAAAAAATCGGGATGAGGGAAAATTTGTTGATTAATTTCTTTTACAATTTCTGTACTACCCATTACTGCCAAATCATTGGTTCCGCCTTCCGGCAGAACGTAAACATCACCAAATTTATCATTTAATGCATCAGTGAGTGCCGCTTTGTTTTTATATTCTTCTCGGCTCACGAAATGTAATTTCATCCCATGATTTTCAGCAAAAATTAAAGTATTACTAAGGGGAATAGTTCTTTCTCCTCTGATAATACCTATAGTGTTGATGCCAAAAAGTTGGCCGGCTGCTGCTGTGGCATGAATATGATTTGAAAAAGCACCACCGAACGTCAACAGTGTTGAAATATTCAACTCCTTGATTTTCAATAAGTTGTATTTCAATTTGCGCCATTTATTGCCTTGTACTGAGGGGTGTATCAAATCATCTCGTTTGACATAAACACGCACGCCAAATTTATCAAAAAGAGCATCTTCGAGAAGTTCTATAGGACTTGGAGCGATGTTTAAGATGTCAAGATTCATTTCAAAGAAATATGAGTGGAATGATGTTTAAACAATTTTAAATTAATTTAAATATATTTTTATTCAAATATAAAAAAAATATTTTTTTGGCATTATTATTGAAAATCAAAATAATGATTATGAATGACTTATGTGTTATGAAAATTTGAAATATTATCAAATATAAAAATATTT
>JAYUUR010000075.1:0-6147 GCA_043754475.1 Saprospiraceae bacterium
GGGCAAAAAAACTTGAAAAACTTATTACACAACCCCAAATCTGAGCACTTTACAATTATAACTCTTTAAGGCTCGAATATAATATAGATTAATGTGCAAATACTTCAATAAATGACTATTTTACATTCAACTGCTCCGCAGTTATAGACATTTTCCATAGCATTATCCCCCGATTTCATCGAGGGTTATTCACATTCAATCACTCCGTGATTTTCAATTCATGATTCGCATTTATAAATGATAAATTATTCATCATCATCGTCTTCATCACTCACATTCATTTTCGCTCCTGCGAGTTCATTATAAGCGTGCATATCTTTTTCTTGCTTAGCGACAATCATCCCTTTTTTATAAGTTGCCAAAGCCTGTTCAGTCTCGCCCAATCGTTCATACAATTTGCCTAAATGATAATATAAGCCCACATACTGAGGGGTCGTCTCATGAAGGCGCGTGTAGTATTCAAGTGCTTTGAAGTTGTCACCGCTGCCTTCATATTCTTTAGCAATAGCGAAAATAATAAACGGTTCGTTGGGTTGGGATTCTAAAAAAGTGAATAGTTGATTTAAACGACTCATTTGATTTATTAATTAATTATTTTTTATTTTAATTCACAATTATTTGATTTTCAGACTTTTATGTTAAAAAATCATTCCATTACTGAGGGGGTCTGTCTTCGAAGAAAATTTATAAAAATATAATTAGCGAAAATTCGCTAATTATATTGACTTCAAAATAAATTTGTCTAAATTTGCAACCGCTTTCAAAACCTTTTCAAAAGTATAAAGTTTAAGCGTAAGTTTATGTTTTAATATTAAATCAAAAATTCTTATTTGAAGATTATGAAAATACTTGTTTGCGTCAGTCAGACGCCCGATACCACCGCTAAAATCTCCTTCAATGCCGATAGCACGGCGTTCAATCCGGCAGGTGTGCAGTTTATTATGAACCCTTACGATGAGTGGTATGCTCTCGTACGCGCCATTGATCTCGCTAAGGCGACAAGTGGCACAGTCACGCTTATCAACGTCGGTGGTGCTGACAGTGATGCCATTATCCGCAAGGGTTTGGCACTCGATGCCAATGATGCCGTGCGGATTGATTTGCAAGCAAAAAGTGCTATGAATACGGCTTTTCAAATAGCAGAATATGCTAAAACGCAGGGTTACGACATTATTTTTACGGGTAAAGAAACCATTGATTATAATGGCTCGGAAGTAGGCGGCATGATTGCAGAATACCTTGATTTGCCGTTTATTTCATATGCTTCTAAACTTGATATGGCTGGCAACACGGCTACTATTGAGCGCGATATTGAAGGCGGCGTGGAAATCGTGGAGGTGCAAACGCCGTTTGTGGTGTCGGCTTCGAAAGGCATGGCTGAACAACGCATTCCAAACATGATGGGCATTATGAAATCCAAATCCAAACCCCTCAGTGTGGTAGCACCGCAACCCTTTGAAGACCTTTCGGTGGTGACAAAATTTGACCTACCGGCTGCCAAAGCAGGTGTCAAAATGGTGAATCCTGAAAATATGGAGGAGCTTGTCAGGTTGCTTCATGAAGAAGCGAAAGTTATTTAAACAATCAATCGATTATCATCTATAAAAATATAAATTATGGTACTTGTTTTTGCGGAAGCATCAAAAGGACATTTCAAAAAAGCGGCTTTTGAAGCTGTGACTTACGGTAAAAAAATCGCGACAGCGTTAGGCACTGATTGTACTGCGTTGACTCTTGGCACTGTTGAAAACGCTGGGCAACTTGGTGAATATGGTGCGTCGGCTGTCTATAATGTGGCGGGCGTGGGTGCATTCGATTCGCAAGTTTATACTGCTGTCATTGCGGATGCTGCGAAGGAGAAAGGTGCAACAGTTGTCATTATTAGCCATACTTCGATGGGCAAAGCTTTGGCAGGACGTTTGGCTGTGCGTTTGGGTGCTGGCATGGTATCGGGTGCGAACAGTGTTCCGACAATTGGCAGCGGTTTTGAAGTAAAAAAATCGGTATTTTCAGGCAAAGCGATAGCACATTATGATATTAAATCGCCTATAAAACTTATTTCGCTCATGGGTAATGCTTTGCCACCTGAAAAAACGGGCAGCAACGTAGCAGTGACCCCCCTCAGTACCAACGTGCCTGCGAGCCGTGTGACGGTGAAGGAAGTGAAAACGGCGGAAGGAATTGTACCATTGCCGGAAGCTGAATTGGTCGTGTCGGCAGGTAGAGGTATGAAAGGTCCTGAAAATTGGGGCATCGTTGAAGACCTTGCAACAGCTTTGAATGCGACGACCGCTTGCTCTCGCCCTGTGGCGGATGCCCACTGGCGTCCTCATCATGAGCACGTAGGGCAAACAGGCGTAGCGATTCGCCCGAATTTATACATCGCCATTGGCATTAGCGGTGCGATTCAGCATTTAGCAGGTGTCAATAATAGTCGTGTGATTGTCGTGATTAATAAAGATCCAGAAGCACCGTTTTTCAAAGCAGCGGATTATGGTGTGGTGGGCGATGCGTTCGATATAGTCCCTCGTTTGACTGAGGCGGTTAAAAAATATAAAGCATCTAATTGATTAGATGTTAGATTTTCAGACAATAGATGTTAGATAATTAGATGACTAAAATGTTGATTATCAACGCTTTATCTATCTAATTTCTAAAATCTAAACATCTAATTTCTAAAATCTAAACATCTAATTTCTAAAAAAAAAGCGGTCAGGCATGAACACCTGAACCGCTTTTTTTTTAAACATTTTGTTGATTAATAACCATTTGCTTCAAGGACGTTGACATTTTCATTGATATCAAACTTGACAGGGCAGTCTTTGCAAAGCGTTTTTCTCAAGAAGCCATGATAAATGGCTAAATACTTTTCAGCCAATTTTTTAGACATCACTTTGTCATTCACCTTCAACGATTTTTCGGTCAATTCAAACTTGAGTTGAGTATCTGATTTAGTCAAAATACCATCGCTTTTGAGCTGATTGGCAATAATTATGTTCATCGTTCGAGGAGCGAAAATGGTTTTATTTTCATTAAATTTCTCTTCCTCAGGGTCAACAACACCCTTTGCTGTAATTTCTGTTAGTGTTGTATCTGTTGAATTGGGCTGTGTATTTTGAGCCCAACCCATGCTTAAAAATGATACAATCATTAAATGTGTAACAATCAGTTTTTTCATTCTTTATAAATTATTAAGTTTAGAATAATATATCAATATTCACAATATCAAAAACCATGCAAATTTTTATTAATATATAAAATTATAAAAAAATGATAGATATTTTAATTGAAATAATAGGCTTCACGGGCATGATGCTGTGCCTCAGTGCTTACGCCATGAATGTGCGCGGCGTGTTAAGTTCGGACTCGAAATATTATTTGCTGGCGAATGGCTTCGGCGGAGCGTTTTTAGTGCTCAATTCTCTTTGGCATTGGGCATTGCCATCAGCCATTGAAAATGCGGTGTGGTCAGGTATTGCGCTTTGGGGTTTTATTAGCAGAAAAAAGTAAATTTAACAGTCTTTTCAATGAAGTTAAGTATAAAACTTATCTTTATGGCATTAACAATAACTGTCAAATACCGGAAACCACAATGACCTTAACCCAACGCAACATTGCCATTGCTCTCTCACTGATTTTAGTGGGTGTACTACTTTATTATTTTCGAGTCATCGTGACGTATGTGCTGATAGCGTGGGTCGTTTCTACGTTGGGGCAACCTATTATGATGATTCTGTGGCGATTACGCATAGGAAAATATCATATACCCCCCTCAGTATCAGCCGCTCTTACGCTCATGATTTTCACATTCATCATCAGCTTATTCTTTCTGACCTTTGTGCCATTGATTGTAGAGCAAGCCAATAATTTATCGCAAGTGGATTATAACTCAGTTGCTAAAAATCTTGAAAAACCTTTAGCAGATTTGACTGAAAGAGGGCGAAAGTTTGGTTTTATCAATAAAAAAGAAACGGCGTTGACGGTGGTGGAACATGAAATCATTTCAAGGATAAAACCTGAAAATATCAATACACTTTTTCAATCGGTGGTTTCTACGGCAGGGGATTTTTTCGTAGGCATTTTTGCAGTCCTGTTCATTTCTTTTTTCTTTTTGAAAGAGCAGACTATGTTTAGAGATTTTTTAATATCCATCATGCCCAGAGAAAAAGAGGGCAATATGCGCGAAGCCATTCGAGATACGACAACTCTTTTGACCCGTTACTTTTCAGGTATTTTACTCCAAATGGTATTCGTTTTGGTATTTATGACCGCTGGTATGCTCATTTTAGGTGTTCCCAATGCCTTATTGATCGCCGTTTTTGCAGCCCTCATCAATATTGTGCCTTATCTCGGACCCTGGCTGGGCTGTATATTTGCCGTATCGGTGACGATTAGTTCTAATTTTCAGATGGATTTTTATGGCCAAACCGTTCCGCTCATCTTCAAAATCTGTTTTACTTTCGGCTTGATGCAGTTCCTCAACGATTGGATTGTGCAGCCCATGATATTTTCCAACCGCGTTTTGGCGCATCCCTTAGAAATATTCCTTATCACCCTCATTGGTGCAAAAGTTGGCGGCATTCCGGGGATGGTCTTAGCTATTCCCACTTATACCGTCTTGCGCGTGGTCGCCCGGGAGTTTTTCAATCAATTCCGATTCGTACAAACCATAACGAGCAGTTTAAGCGAAACGGATGTTATTTAATCCACAATCATCGTCATTTTATCCAACTGCTGCTGCTTCATATTCGTCGGCAAATTCCTGAATTCATATTGTTGATTACGCAACTGAGGGGTAAAACCCGCATCTCTAATCGCTTGTTGAATCCCATCTGCCGTAAAACGAAAAGCTGCTCCTGCGGCTGACACCACATTTTCCTCAATCATAATGCTGCCAAAATCGTTCGCTCCCGCGTGTAAACAGACTTGCGCAACTTGTTTACCCACAGTCAACCAAGACGCTTGAATGTTTTTCACATTCGGCAACATGATGCGGCTCATGGCTATCATTCGGATATATTCATCGCCCGTAACGGTATTCCGAGCGCGTTTGATTTTTTTCAATAAAGTACCTTCATCCATAAAGGGCCAAGGGATAAATGCTAAGAAACCTTTTGCATTTGTAGGCTTTTTGGCTTGAATATCTCTAATTTTAGTCAAATGTTGCATTCTCTCCAAATTCGTTTCAATGTGTCCGAACATCATCGTAGCTGAAGTTGTGAGGTCTAAATTATGTGCCTGGTGCATCACTTCAAGCCATTCCTCCGCGCCACATTTACCTTTTGAAATCAGGCGGCGGACTCTGTCATCCAAAATCTCAGCACCAGCTCCTGGCAATGAATCCAATCCAGCTTCTTTCAAGGCTTTCAAAACTTCGTAATGGGTTGATTTTTCAAGCTTGGTGATATGCGCTACCTCCGGCGGACCGAGAGCGTGTAGTTTTAAATTGGGGTATAATTGCTTCAAATTTTTAAATAAATCCACATAAAAAGCCAAACCCAAATCGGGATGATGCCCGCCTTGCAGCAGCAATTGCTCGCCACCAAATGCAAAGGTTTCTTCTATTTTCTGCTTATAATCTTCGACGGAAGTGATGTATGCCTCATCATGTCCAGGGCGGCGGTAAAAATTACAAAACTTGCAATTGGCGTTGCAGACGTTGGTAGTGTTGGAGTTGCGGTCAATAATCCAAGTGACAGTATTGCCTGGCACATGGTGTTGCCGCATTTTATTGGCTACGTACATCAGTTCAGTCGTAGCCGCATTTTCAAAGAGAAAAACACCTTCTTCGGCAGTGAGGTTTTCAAAATTTAACGCCCGTTGAAGCAGATCGCTAATTATCATTTTATGATTTATTTTATTTGTAAATTAAAACAAAATTACAAAAAGGTAGTTTAACTATTTTCATTTTTTTTTGAAACTTTTGAAAAACAGAAAAAACATATTTTTAATATGCTATACTTTAGAGCGTTAGGGTTTGTGCAAATTAAATATCATACACCACTTTTCACTTTTCATTATTTCCCCCCTCAGTAAAAAAGCCACTCCGAGTTGTCGGAGGGTTTAAGTAGTAGAGGGGGCAAGACAGCTACTACTTATGCACCTACAGGAAGACAGCTTATTAACAAACGTTGCAAAGAGTTCTAT
>JAYUUR010000076.1:0-2089 GCA_043754475.1 Saprospiraceae bacterium
AAATACTTTGTAAAAAATAAAAATGACCCTAAACCTCAATGCCATCACCACAGTAACAGGCTGCATCACTTAAGAAAAGTTCTTGCAAGTCATACATTATAAGGAAGGCATTATTTTAACATTAACATAGCAAAGTAATAATATGAAAAAATTAAGTTAAACCTTAAAAGCACTATAACAATACCATAAAACATTGTAATGACAACAACACTACAAATACCCCTCAGTAAAGAGGTTGAAGCAGCTATCATGCTCGCGCAAAGTAAAGCGCGGGAAAACCATCAAGCAAATTTCTCATCGGGACATTTGCTGTGGGGATTGTTGCGTGAAGATGTGGGGTTGCATCCTTTTCTTGAGAGTATTGGTCAAAACCCGCACCGCTTGAGTGCGTGGGCAGAGTTGCGTATAGAAAATGCCCCAAAATCTGCCCGTGTTGTTGAATCTCCTACGGCTGATGAGCGGGTTCAAGCTATTTTACAAGAAGCCTATCGTTTGCGGATTCAGCGAGTCGAGTCAGTGGTAACACCGTTGACAGTTTTAGAAGCGATTTGTACACCTGAAATCGGTTTTACAGTTGATCAAATGCGCCGATTTACCCTCGACCTTAGCCAAATACAAGCAGGGCGTTCGCAACAAGCCAATCTTGCCGATGCCTTAAATGAGGCAATAAGCCAAAATCAAAAAGCGAAAAATTCCGAAATATCGCCATCCGAAACCCGAAACCCAAAATCCGAAATCAAAAGTGGTAGGGCATTGGAAAAATATTGTGAAGACCTCACCGCCCGAGCGCGTCAAGGTAAAATTGACCCTGTTATCGGACGAGATAAGGAATTGAAACAATTGATTGAAATATTGGGCAAGCGAATGTCGCCGAATGTCCTTGTGGTGGGTGAACCGGGGGTTGGTAAAACGGCAGTAGTGGGTGGTTTAGCACTCAATATTTTAGCAGGTAAAGTGTCCGAGCGGTTTAAGGGCTCTTCTGTATTTGAATTAGATGTCAGTGGGCGGCTTGTGGCAGGAGCATTTAAAGGGGAAGTTGAAGAGCGGTTGAAGCAAGTCATTCAAGAGGTAAAAAGTTTGGGCAATGCCATTTTGTTTATAGATGAAATCCATACACTACTTGACCCCAATGGTTCAGTCGGTTCGGGGGCTGTCAATTTATTAAAACCGGAATTGGCGCGGGGTGAATTAACGGTGATTGGCGCAACGACAGAAACGGAGTACCGTGAGTTTTTTGAAAGCGACCCTGCTTTTAAACGCCGTTTTACAGTCCTTCGCATTGATGAACCTGATGAAGCAACCGCCATAGATATGTTGCGCGGTTTAGTGGAACGCTACGAAACGTTTCACAAAGTAAAATTGGCAGATGATGCTATGCCATTGGCTGTCCAATTGGCAAAACGGTATATGGGCGATAAGAGACTCCCCTCCGCAGCCCTTGAAGTGATGGACGTGACTATGGCAGCCGTTGCTGTTTTGAATGAAACAAACCGCGCTGAATTAGAGGATATTGAAAAAGATTGGATAAGCAATGTTAAAAATTTAGAAACAACAAATATTGCTCAGTATGATGCAGGTAAGAAACGTTTAGATGCGGCATTAATCAACAGACTTTCTCATTTATTGATTCAAAGGTTAGAAAATGATGAAAATACTGAGGGGGTAGCCGATGTCGGATTGGAAATATCGAATGTTGGAGCGAATGGCACAACACCGAAATCCGACATCCCCAATCCGAAATCGAATGGGTTGGATAAAAAGATAAATCAACTCAAAGAATGGACGGCTCAACCTAAGGAAATAGTCACCTTAGAAGATATTGCTGCTACGGTAGCGTACATGACGGGTATCCCAATGGGTAAAATTCAAGCAGAGGAACAGCGTCAATTGCTGAAAATGGAATCACTGCTTGAAAAGCAGGTAGTGGGGCAGCAAACGGCTTTGAAAACGGTGGGCGAGGCTTTGCGCCGTTCGCGAGCAGGTTTGCGTGAATCGAATAAACCTGCTGCCGCTTTTTTCTTTTTGGGTCCAACAGGGACAGGCAAAACGGAGTTGACCAAAGCCATAGCCAATTTGCTTTTTAATGACC
>JAYUUR010000077.1:0-18538 GCA_043754475.1 Saprospiraceae bacterium
GCTAATCGCTATGCCCGTATTCAAGGCTTTATTTCTACTTGTCGTAAACAAAAAGTCAATGTCTTCAATGAACTCAAAAAATTAGCAGAAAACCCTGCCTTTTATGTCGCACCCTTCGGGTGCTAAACAATTACCTTAAATTTATGTAAACTCTTCAAAATGCTTATTTTATTTTAAAATGATAAACCTTTTAGATAATTTTCCGAAAAATACCACCAATATGTCTGAAAACAACGCTTTAATCCTAACAAATGGTTTATTGGATACCGAAAATGGCAAAACGGCGCATGGACTCATCCGCGCTACCGACCGCTACAACATCGTCGGCGTGATTGATTATAAATGTGCAGGGCAAGATGCGGGCGAGATTTTAGACGGTAAAAATAGAAACATCCCCATTTTTGAAACCATTCAAGAAGCAATAGCACGTTTGAAAACACCCCCTCAGTATTGCATCATTGGAGTAGCCGTAGCAGGTGGCAAAATTCCATCAGAGATGTTGGACATTTTAAAAATTGCTATAAATCATAAAATGCACATTATCAATGGTTTACACGAATTTTTAAATGAAAAATCTGATTTTGTAGCACTCGCCAAAGAGAATAATGTGACGATTACGGACGTGCGCCGCACCAAACGCGCTACTGAAATGCAATATTGGTCCGGCGAAATCGGGCGCGTGACTACCCCTCGAATAGCTGTCCTCGGCATGGATTGCGCCGTTGGAAAACGGACAACTTCAAGGTTTTTGGTAGAAGAATGTAGAGCAAAAGGCTTAAAAGCGGAAATAATTTCGACAGGGCAAACGGGTTGGATGCAGGATGGCAAATATGCTTTTATACTCGACTCCACGCTCAACGATTTCGTAACGGGTGAGTTGGAAACCCAAATCGTGAAATGCTTCGACGAAGCCCAGCCTGATGTGATGTTTCTCAACGGTCAATCGGCTTTGCGTAATCCCATCGGACCTTGTGGTGCGGAGCTTTTATTGTCAGGACAAGCGAAATGGGTAGTTTTACAAGCCATTCCTGCGAGAAAATACTATGAAGGCACTGAAGATAATATCAAAGCCGAAATCCCCAGCGTCGCCAGTGAGATAGAATTGATAAAAATGTATGGTGCTGAGACCATCGCCGTGACGCTCAATACGCACGGCATAACGCTCGAAGACGCTCGAAAAGCGGCTTCAATACTGAGGGGTCAGTTGGGTATTCCTGTCGTTCTGCCTTTGGAAGATGGGGTAGGGGAGATTGTAGATTTGATTGTATCTCGGAACATTATTACCTCATAAGGAGTAGATTTTAGAAATATAGACAGTAGATTATTTGACCGTAAAGCATTGATTATCAATATTTTATAATAATTAAACTTCGTTTATGATATTTTAATTCCAATTTATTTAAAAAAACAATAAGATGAGAAAGCCTATTTTTACTATTTTAATTTGCTTCTTTTTCCATAGCCTTTCCGCACAGGAAGTGACCTTGGAAAGCCTACTATCAGCACCGCATTTAACCAATTTGACGGTATCGCCAACTGGTGATAAAATCGTTTGGGTGGAGAATGTAAAAGGTGTTAGGAATATTCGCTATGCAGCACCCCCTCAGTATAAACCCGAAATTTTGACCAATTTTGATAAAGATGACGGTATCGACATCACTCATTTGGAATGGGGGCAAGACGAGAGAACGCTTTTTTTCGTCAAAGGAAACGCTCCTCAGGTGCGGGGAACGCAGCCGCATAATCCGTCTCACGTGATGGAGAGTACTGCCCCGATGATATGGCAACTCGATGTTGAAAAAAAGAAAATGACTAAAATTGGCAACGGCTCTAATCCTTTCATTTCGCCCAACGGAGAGAAACTTATTTTTACAAGAGGCGGTCAGATTTATATAAAAAACGTGTATGATACGCTGGCTGCCAAGCAACTTTGCCAAGTGCGAAATGGGGCTTCGAGCCTTCGGTGGTCGCCCGATGGTACTCAATTGGCGTTTGTGAGTTTTAGAGGAGAACATAGTTTTATAGGGGTTTTTAATTTTGAAAAAAATGATTACCAATTTTTAAGCCCCAGCGTTGATATGGATATTGAACCCGTTTGGTCGCCCGATAGCAGGCAAGTGGCATATTTAAAAATACCTCAGAGCATAGAACCCAACGTTGATTTTTTCCCAATTCGGGAAGGCGAGCCGTGGTCAATCGTCGTTTCAGATGTATCAATAAATAAAGCGACGACCATTTTTACCGCCGATAAAGGCATGGGCAGCGTCTATTGGAATCACACAGGCAAACAACAATTGCTTTGGACGGCCACTAATAAAATCATTTTCGCTTGGGAAAAAACGGGCTGGCAGCAGCTTTACGCCATTTCGCCAACAGGTGGGAAGCCGACGGCGTTGACAAAAGGTAATTTTGAGGTAGATGAAGTCAAATTGAGTCGAGATAAAAAGCAAGTGCTTTTCAATTCTAATGAAAATGATATTGACAGAAAGCATATTTGGGCAGCCAATACTGAGGGGTCAATGACGGTTTCAGCTTTGACATCAGGCAAGACGGCAGAATGGAATATTCAACAATCCGCTAATGGAAAAGACCTATTTTTTATACAATCCGATGGTCGTACGCCTTCGCAGGTATGCATATTATCCAATGGAGTAACACGCCCGATTAGTATTTTACCCAATGATTTTCTAAAATCACAACTCGCCGAACCTGAGCCATTAATATTGACATCAAAAGACGGTTTGAAATTCAATAGCCAAGTTTTTTATCCTAAAAATGTGAAAAAAGATAAGTCACATCCGGCGGTGATATTCGTACATGGCGGCTCACGGCGGCAGATGCTTTTGGGCTATAATGCGAGTTGGTATTATGCAAATGCCTACCATTTATGCCAATATTTTGCTTCAAAAGGCTACGTTGCCATGAGCATTAATTACAGAAGCGGCATCGGCTATGGTCGGGATTTTAGAGAGGCGCTCAACTACGGTGCATCGGGGAACAGCGAATTTCAAGACCTCGAAGCGGCGGGCGAATGGCTTAAAGCACACCCCTCAGTATCGGCGTCTAAAATTGGCGTTTGGGGCGGTAGCTATGGTGGTTATATGACGGCGATGGCACTGTCAAGGCGGTCTGATTTGTTTGCAGCGGGGGCAGATATTCATGGCGTGCATAATTGGAATACAGAAATTCCTACTTTTATGCCTGAATATGATTCCTTGCATTTTCCAAAACACGCTCAAATTGCCTACAAAGCCTCACCTATTTATTACATTGATGGTTGGAAATCGCCCGTTTTGTTAGCACACGGAGATGATGACCAAAACGTCCCTTTTTCAGAAACGGAGATGATTGCACGGGTTTTGCGGCGCAAAGGCGTTGAATTTGAGCAAGTAATAGTGCCCGATGAAGTGCATGGTTTTTTGATGTATAAAAGTTGGCTGACGATTTATTCGGCAGTCGGTAATTTTTTTGATAGAAAAATTAAAGAACAAAATAAAAAATGATAATAAAAACCATCAGAGTTTATAAAAAAAATCTCGCTCTCACGCGCCCATACACAATCGCTTTCAACACCACTTCAGATGTGGAAGCCGTATTTGTAGAAATAGAATTAACCAATGGCATGATAGGATTAGGGTCAGCTAATCCATCAAAAGAAGTGGTAGGAGAGGACGTTAACGATGCTTTTTTGAGCCTTCAATCCGATACCATTCAACAGTTTGTAGGGCGTGATATTGCGGAAATATTTTGCATAATCAATGAAGTGGATTTACAATTTCCGCATAAACCAGGGACTTTAGCGGCTATGGATATGGCACTGCATGATGTTTTTTGCCAATATCTGGGCATTTCTATTGCACAATTTTACAATCAAAAAATAGAAAAAATGCCGACATCCGTTACTATTGGCATCAAAAGCGTTTCAGAAACGCTTGAAGAAGCGGCTGAGTATGTGGGCAATAAATTCAAGATTTTGAAAGTCAAATTAGGGTTGAATTTTGAAGAAGATGTAGAAAGATTGGTGAAATTGAGAGAGAAATACAATAAAAAAATCGCTATCCGAGTAGATGCCAATCAAGGTTATCGCATTGAAGAAGTGTTGCCATTTTTCAAACGAATTCAAAAATTGAATATAGAGCTTGTGGAGCAACCTACGCTCGTGGGTACTGAGGGGGGTGTAAAAAAATTGCCTTTAAAAATTCGGCAACGCTTGGCAGCCGACGAAAGCCTGCACGATGCTAAAGCAGCATTTCAATTAGCAGCCGATAAAACTTTTGGTATTTTCAATATCAAAATGATGAAATGTGGTGGCATTGTAGGGGCATTAGAGATTGCCAATATTGCGAAACAAGGCGGTATTGATTTGTTTTGGGGCTGCAACGATGAAAGTATCGTGGGCATTACGGCGGCTCTTCATGTGGCATTTAGTTGTAAAAACACAAAATATATTGACCTTGATGGCAGCTTAGATTTGGCAGAAGATGTTGTGAAAAGTGGGTTTATTTTGAAGGATGGGTATATGAGTTTGCCGAATAAAGCAGGTTTAGGCTTGGTGCGCTTTTAGATTAAGCAACCATAAATTGGGTTTTATAGACTTCAAGAACACTGCATAGAGCAGAAAACAATTCATCCAGTCTCTGTATCACATAAATTTGTCGAAATTTAGTGAATGTTTGTTTTTCAAGAAAAGCAATTTCCCATGTATCACCATTAGAAACAATGCCATAAACAGGTAAATTCTCATCATTATTGAGCTTTTGCATAGCATACATTTCAGCAGCACATTGTGCCCAACCACTTGAAAAATCATCTTTTTTGGCTTCTACAACCGCAACATAAGGCGATTCAAACATAATTTTACCTAATGCAGATTTTTTAGATATGACATAATCAGGTATTCCTGCAAGGTCATTATCAAACATAAGTGCAGGGCGGCTCCAAATGGCTAATATATCCGAGTAACGTCGCCACGCACTTTTCAAAATAGGGTAAATTAAATTTTCACAAATGGCTGCTTCGGAGACATCATAGGCTACCTGATCAAGCGTGAAGGTAATATCTTCTTGCAATACTGAGGGGGCATTAATAGTGTTAGTTGTTTCAAAATTAAGCTCTACATACTTAATATTGAACGTTTTTAAAACCTCTGCCAAACTTCTATAACTTGTAAATGCCATTTTTGAAGTATTTAAATTTTGACAAATTTAGACTTTTATTTACAAGTTATGAAATATTTTAAAAAATGACGACCTTACCCATATAATCAAAATCAAGGCAAAATGGAAAAAAAACAAGGTCAATTAATAAAAACCATCACGCTCACTTCAGCGACTATATTGGTGGTCAGTTCTGTTATCGGCACGGGCGTCTATAAGAAAGTAGCGCCTATGTCAGCAGAGTTGATGTCGCCTTCGCTCGTTTTGGCAGCTTGGGTTTTAGCAGGCGTCATCAGCTTATGTGGTGCTTTGAGCAATGCTGAGATAGCGGGTATGCTGGCAGATTCAGGCGGTGAATATGTCTATTTCAAGCGAATTTATGGGAAATTCACGGCGTTTTTGTTTGGCTGGAGTACGTTTGCGGTTATCAAAACGGCCTCCATATCGTCTATTGCCTATGTTTTCGCTCAGTCATTTAATTCGCTCGTGCCGTTGCCGCATCTCGATCCCTCAGTAGAAAGCATCAAAATCGGCGTTTTTCAGCCGTTTGATAATTTTGGTGTCAAGGCTTTGAGCATTATTCTCATCTTGATTTTAACTTACGTCAATACACGCGGCTTGAAAGGTGCGGAGCTTTTGAGCAATTCGATTACCAAATTTGTCATAGCGGGTTTGGCTTTGGTTGTTATTTCGGGCTTGTTTTTTGGCGGCGGTAGTTTTTCTAATATTGCGACCCCCTCAGTATCTTATGTTGAAAGAAGCTGGACGGATGGTATTTTTATAAAAGCCTTGTTTGGAGCCATGCTCGCAGCATTTTGGGCGTATGAAGGCTGGAACACGCTTGGTTTTATAGGCGGTGAAATTCAAAATCCCAACCGTAATTTACCGCTTGCGTTGGGCGGCGGCTTGGGTATTATTATGGTAGCATACCTTTTAGTCAATTTTACCTATTTGTTTGTACTGCCGATTGATCAAATTATTGATGTGAAAAATGCTCAAAATAAAATAGCGGCTGTTGAAGTCATTCGGTATTTTGCAGGTGGATTAGGTGCTTCAATTTTATCCGTTTTAATTCTTATTACCACTTTGGGTTGCACCAATTCCACGATTTTGATGCCACCCCGTATCTATCAAGTAATGGCAAAAGATGGTGTTTTCTTTAAAAGTGCTGCCGATATTAGCCCTAAAACCAACACGCCAAATGGCGCACTCTGGATACAAGGCATTTGGGCGTGCCTACTTGTTTTATCAGGTACTTTCGACCAATTGACCGACATGCTCATTTTTGTCGCCTTCTTTTTTTATGGGGCGACAACCTTCGCCGTTTTTCTTCTGAGAATAAGAGAACCCAATACACCGCGACCATATAAAGTGATTGGTTATCCGATTGTACCGGCGCTTTTTGTTCTGTTTTGTGCTGCTTTGATTGTGATTACGTGCATTAATAGTCCGCGTGAGGCAGGTATTGGATTGGTTTTGATGGCTACGGGATTGCCGTTTTATTTTTATTGGAATAAGAAATAATAGGGCAGTACCCCCTCAGTATTTAACTCGTTTTTAAGTGTATCTACTACAAAAATAGTTATAATGAAAATAATAACCACGCTCATTTGTATTTGTATCGCAACGCTATTGTTCGGACAAAACACCATCGTCAAAACCGCATACGGTAAAGTCGAAGGAGCTTTTAATAGCGATAAAACCGTTCGCAGCTACAAAGGCATTCCCTTTGCTGCACCGCCTGTCGGTGACCTGCGTTGGAAAGCACCGCAGCCTGCAAAAAATTGGGCAGGTGTGCGGGCTTGCACAACATTTTCAGCAAGCCCTATGCAAAGCAAGCCTGTGCCGTTTATGTGTTGGACGGAGGAATTTATTGCACAGCCTGAACCCCTCAGTGAAGATTGCCTTTATCTGAATGTATGGACATCAGCGCAACCGAAAGGTGAAAAACGCCCTGTTTTTGTCTGGATTTATGGCGGCGGTTTATCGAGCGGTTCGACCAATTGCGCGATTTACGATGGGGAAGATATGGCTAAAAAAGGCGTTGTATTTGTCAGTTTGAACTATCGAGTAGGTGTTTTTGGCTTTATGGCACATTCTGAATTGAGCAAAGAATCGGGTCATAATGCTTCAGGTAATTATGGCTTTATGGATCAAATGGCAGCTTTGCGTTGGATTCAAAAAAATATTGCCGCTTTTGGAGGTGATCCTAATAATGTAACGATTGCAGGACAATCGGCAGGCTCTTTTAGTGTTAATGCATTGGTAGCATCGCCTTTGGCAAAGGGGCTTTTTCATAAGGCAATTGCTCAAAGTGGTGGCTTGTTTTCAAAAAGATTGGGTAAAAACCTGTTGGAGGCTGAAAAGCAAGGCGAAATGGTGATGCAAGCTGCGAAAGCTACGACTATTGCCGAATTGCGTGAAAAAACGGCAAGCGAAATATGGGCTATTGCTACCGGTAAAGGCATAGATAGATTTGGAACGACCTTAGATAATTATGTTTTGCCCACTGATATTGTCAGTCATTTTGCGAAAGGTTTGCACAATGATGTGCCATTACTGACGGGGTGGGTAACAGGCGACGGTATGTTGATGGGAAGCCCTAATACAACGGCTGAAAAATTTAAAAAAGATGCACAAACCAATTATGGCGACAAAGCCAATGAGTTTCTAACCATTTTCACTGCCCAAACCGACGAAGAAGCCAAAGCCGCTCAAACAAAGATGGCGATGTTTGGCTTTGCTGCCTTGCCCTCGCATCTGTGGGCAGGTTTTAACAAAAGCAAATCGTATCTCTATCAATTCAGCCACGTTCCGCCCGACAAACCCAATTTCCCTAATTATGGTGCTTTTCACACAGCGGAAGTACCTTATGCCTTGCATACTTTAAAAACATGGAAACGCGCTTGGCAACAAACAGACTATGATTTGGAAAAAACCATGTCCGATTATTGGGTCAATTTTGCCAAAACGGGCAATCCCAACGGACAAGGCCTGCCCGAATGGAAAAGCTACGATAAGCAATCGGGCAATATTATGGAATTGGGTGATAAGGTGGTTTTGCGTCCGTCTTTATTTAAAAAGGAGTTGGATTTTTTAGAAATGGTGCAGAAGTAGCACCATTTGTTTCAAGGGTATCAATTTTTGAAATCTTGGATTTTTGAGTTAATTTTGTAAAAAAACGTACTATGATTTTTAAATACCAAAAAGATTACAACAAATTGAGTATTGATTGCCCTCCAACAATTTATAAAAGACAGGATATAGAACAAGTCTTTCGTTGGATTTTTGATGACATTTTGGATGAAAGAAATTTTGAACCTCAATTTTTTCAGAACCCATTGCGTTTTAATGCTAAATCAGATTTTGAAAAATGTTCTTATATGTCTTTATCTATGTTTGAAAATCTGAGTAGAGCAAAAAGACGATTTGAAGAATTATATGAATTTATGGGAACGAAAGCCTACCAGACGTTAGGACAAAAAATAGCTAAGGGTCGTATTACAAAAGAAGATGGTGTAAATGGTGCGAGAGACAAATATGGTCATTTTAATCATCATCAATCGCTTCATTCTGATTACTCTAAAATTTTTATAATTGTAGAAAATTTATAAATATGGAAGAAATTAAAGGTTTAGCTATACCTAAATTGAGTTTTAATCCTCAAAAATTAGGGGACTTCTTGGCGCATGATGGGCCTTTGTTATCTCTTTTTGCAGATAAAGATAACCCGGATACTTATTATTTTTACAAATGGACAGATTCTGATAAACAGGCAAATCGCTGGCTTGTTTTTCAAGTAAATCTATCAGTATTGAAAAAATTTTTACTTCAAGAAATTTCACTGAAAGGTCTTTTAATGCAAAATCCATTTGTTTTTCTTGTAGATTTAGACAATAATCTAAATGAAAAACAAATACTTATAGCTGCCACATCTGATTTACCAATGGCTTATTTACCTTCTGAAAAATCTTTTTTTAAAGAAGAAACTTTTACAGAATTTGCTTCTGAATTTAAAAAGAACATTGCTCAAAATAAAATGTATGACATATTGAATCAAATTAGACAAGAGATTTCAGTTGTCAGAGAACAGCAAAATAATACAACGACTATTTTAAATACACTTCTTAAAAAGAGAATTAAACCAACTATTTAACGTTTTTGAATACCTTTGTAATGCAAGTGAATTGTATAAAATGAGATAAATTTATCTGAGAAAGCCTCAAATACTGAGGGATACATGATGAACAAAGCGAATCAAACCAAAGAGCATTTCCATTCCATTAATATATTGCGAGGCTTGGCGGCTTTAGCAGTTTGTTTGTTTCATTTTACAGATGGTTTTTTGCAGCCTGAGAATTGGTTGCGGATGGTCAATCATTACGGTTATCTGGGTGTTGACGCCTTTTTTGTAATTTCAGGTTTTGTCATTCCTTATTCTTTTTCAGTAAAAAACTATCACATCAAGCAATATTGGTTGTTTTTCAAGAAGCGTTTTGTGCGCATCGAACCGGCCTATTGGGCGAGTATGTTTTTGATGATATTTAAAGATACAATTTCGGCCTTTTTGACGGATTACCGCTACTTCAAATTCCCGCCTTACGACCCCCTCAGTATAGCCCTGCATTTTATTCATGCCAACGACTTTTTTGGAAAAAAATGGATCATATTTCCTTATTGGACATTGGCTATTGATTGGCAATTTTACCTTTTCATAGGGGTTATTTTTTTCATTATCAAACGCCCTGAATGGTGGGCGCGTTATGCGGTTTACATCTTTTTTATAGGCATAAAATGGTGGTTTAGTGAAGATTTGAAGCCCTGGCTTTTTTATCATGCTATGTCGTTTCTGCCGGGTATTGTGCTTTTTCACCATAAAAAAGGCTTCATTGGGAAGCCTGAAATGTATGCTATTTGGTTGGTTATTTTGTATTATGTTCAATATAAAATGGGTTGGAACCATTGCTTGGCTATTGCTGCATCGTGCCTGATTATTGAATTCATAACAGGCAATTGGAAAATAACGGCTTTTATGGGTAAAATTTCTTACTCCATGTACCTCACGCATATTTTCAGCGGTTGGTGGTTTTGCGTGGTCATGATTTTGACTGTTCAACAAGAGTGGATGAAAGATTTTGTTGTGCTCGGTGGCGTTGTGGTCAGCATCGCTTTTGCTAAACTTTTTTATGATAAAATTGAATCGCCCACGCAGGAGTGGGCGAGGAAAGTGTAATTTATGCCTAACTAAAACGCTTCAAAGTTTAGCTTTATAAGCCTTCAAAAAACAGCCTTGCTCACAAGGTTGATAGCCGCCTTCTTTTTGAAGAATAGCTGTTAAATCATTGAGCCTCAATACTTTATCAGTAAAATCGCCTTTAAGTTTGGCTCTTATTTTCACTAAATTTTCTAAAACGGTTTCCAATTCATCTGGGAATGTCTCTTCTAAAACCTCGCGCACACGCTTGGCAACTGTGGGCGATTTGCCATTGGTAGAAATGGCTATTTTTAAACTGCCTTTTTTCACCACCGAGCTGAGGTAAAAATCGCAAGCATCGGGCGTGTCCGCTACATTGGTGAGTATGCGTTTTTCTTTTGCCCATGCTTTGACTTGGAGGTTCAATGGTTTATCATTGGTTGCTACAATCACAAGGTCTTTGTCCTCTAAATCATTGATTTCAAAGGATTTATGTATGAGTTTTAAATTAGAATATTGGTTGGATAAAGCAATAATCTCTGCTCTAATGTCAGGTGCGACGAGCGTAATATCCGTATGAGGGCTATTGTCTAAAACGGCAGTTATTTTTTCTAAACCCACATAACCACCGCCGACTATAAGTAACTTTAACTCATTTAATTTTAAAAAAACGGGAAATAGGAGGTTTTTTGACAAAGAAATCTGTTCAAAATGGCTTTTATACTGAGGGGGGGTAACTTGTTCAAATTCCCTTTCAAGATTTGGTGTTTGAGTATTTCCCAAAGCCGCCACTTTGCCAATAACAATGACTGCAGGCGTACCAATACCACTTTTGTGAGCCTCTGCCTCGATAGTATCTACTGTGCCAATCACGACTTTTTGAGTCGGTAAACTGCCATTTTGAATGATGGCAACAGGTAAATCATCCTTGTTTTCAAGGCGATAAACATCCATAATACGCTTTAATTTGCCGACGCCCATTAGTAGCACGACTGTAGCATTCGTTTTAGCCGCCGTTTTCAATTCTTCTGAAGCCGTGCCATCTTTATTGCAGCCAGCCATCACCCAAAAACTATCGCTTAAACCCCGTCGAGTAACAGGAATACCTGCCAATTCAGGCACGGCAATCGAACTTGAAATGCCAGGAATCACTTCCACTTCAATACCCATGGCTTGAGCAGCTTCCATTTCTTCATGCCCACGACCGAACACATACGGGTCGCCCCCTTTCAATCGGACAACATGAGCATATTTTTGAGCCGTTTCTATCAACAGTTGATTGATGTCATCTTGGGTCATGCTGTGCTGGTGTGCCCGTTTGCCGACATATATTTTGACACAATTTTTAGGAGCATAATCTAAAAGAGCATCATTGGCAAGCGCATCGTATAAAATAGCGTTGGCAGATTGAAGGGCTTTCATGCCTTTGACCGTTATCAAATCTGGATCGCCGATACCTGCACCGAGTAAAGTTATTTTTGCCATATTATTGAAATTGCGAATTTAATCGCACGAATTAAAATTCATGCCACAAAGTTAGCTTGTTTTAAAAACTAAGAAATGATTATTTATTCTAAAAACCAATGCAGAATTTATATCAGATTATTGAAAATATTAAAAATAAAATTTCAAAATAATTATTATTTCAAAATAAAATTCTTTTTATCTTCACTCTTAAATTCACCTTAAATTAACATCTATGGCGAAACAAACTAAACTGGTAAGCAACATTTAGAAGAAATCCTTACTTTTGTAAGAGATTCAGCACCCACGCTTTTATTTCAAGCCTATTTAAAAATGTTGATGGAATATTCTCAAAGGCGTTCAGGCTTGGAAACAAGTGAATTTAATGAAATTATTGAACAATTAAATCCAGATTTAGAAATGGCAACTACATTTAAAACAATTTTTGAAGTAGCTGAGGAAAAAGCTGAAAAAAAAGGTATAGAACAAGGTATAGTTATTGGTGAAGCTAAAGCTAACCAAAAAGTACATAATGCTATAAAGGTTCTTATTAAAACAACTCACCTTAAAGATGCTCAAATTGCAGAAGCTATGGAAGTGCCTGAAGATTTAGTGAAATCTATTCGCAAAGAATTAGTAGAAACCAAAAAAGAATAGTTTAAAATTCAGCGCCTTATTATAATAATGAATGAAACCTTGTTTAAGCTTGTTAGCTTAAACAAGGTTTCTTTTTTGTAATAAAATACCTTTTTTAAAGTATTTTATATAAAAGACTTGCCTATTTAAAAAAATGGTTTCATCTTTGCGCTATTAATTCTATGTAATTAGTAGAATTAAAGAAAATAACTCTATTGTGAGGCAAATTTGAAATGAGAATTTTAAAAAAACTCGAAATGAATAAAATTACTGAAATAAAAACGGCACTTGAAGGCAAAGACGTCTTGCACTCTCTACAATATCTATCAGACAAGTTTAGCGGTAAAATCGTTTTTTCTACCAGTTTTGGTATTGAAGACCAAGTGATTACGGATTTTATTTTCAAAAATAACCTATCTATAAAAGTTTTTACACTCGATACAGGGCGCAATTTTCAAGAAACCTACTCCACTTGGAATAGAACGCTTACAAAATACAACAGACCAATTGATGTTTTTTACCCAAACACTGAGGGGGTCGAAAAACTTGTTCGCGAAAAAGGACCGAATAGTTTTTACGATTCCGTTGAAAATCGAAAAGAATGTTGCTACATCCGCAAGGTTGAGCCTTTGAATAGAGCCTTAAAAAATCAAGAACTTTGGATTACGGGTATTCGTGCCGATCAGTCAGCGAATCGGCACGACATGTCCAATTTAGAATGGGATGTCGGTCATAATCTCATCAAATTTCACCCTCTTTTTGATTGGACTTTTGAAGAAGTGAAACAATATGCCCAACAAAACGGTATCCCATACAATCCTTTGCACGATAAAGGTTTTGTTTCAATCGGTTGCGCGCCTTGTACGCGAGCGATAGGCGAAGGCGAAGACTTTAGAGCTGGGCGTTGGTGGTGGGAAGATGCTTCTAAAAAAGAGTGCGGCTTACACACTGTTTGGAGTTTTTAGTCTATGGTGTTTAGTGTTTAGGCACCCTACTAAACACCATAGACTAAAAACTATACACTTTAAAAAAAATATATAATGGCAAAATATCATCTTGATTATTTAGACAAATTAGAAGCGGAAGCTATCCACATTATGCGCGAAGTGGCAGGTCAGTTCGAACGCCCTGCTCTGCTCTTTTCAGGTGGGAAAGACTCTATTACGCTGGTGCATTTGGCTTTGAAAGCCTTCCGCCCTGGCAAATTTCCGTTTCCATTGGTGCATATTGATACGGGGCATAATTTTCAAGAAGTACTGGATTTTAGAGATAATTTGGCAAATACAATCGGTGAAAAACTCATTGTGCGTCAAGTATTAGATTCTATAAAAAAACACCGTTTGCAAGATGCTAAAGGCAAATTTCCGAGTAGAAATGCTTTGCAAACTTACGCTTTATTGGATACGATTGAAGAATTTGAATTTGATGCGTGCATCGGTGGCGCACGCCGTGATGAGGAAAAAGCTCGCGCTAAAGAACGCATATTCAGTCATAGAGATGAATTTGGTCAATGGGATCCGAAGAAACAACGCCCTGAATTGTGGAACATCTACAATGGCAAGATGCAAAAAGGCGAAAATATGCGCTGTTTCCCCATTTCAAACTGGACTGAATTGGATATTTGGAATTATATCAAGCGGGAAAATATTGAATTGCCAAGTATTTATTTCACCCACGAACGTACCTGCGTTCGTACTGAGGGGGGGCAATTATTAGCCGTAACGGAATATATTAATCTTGAACCGACTGATGATATTGTCGTCCGCAATGTCCGTTACCGCACCGTCGGCGATGCGACCTGCACAGCCGCCGTAGAAAGCGATGCTCAAAACATTGACGATATTATTCAAGATATTACAGATGCGAAAATTTCAGAACGCGGGGCAACGAGGATGGATGATTTGATTTCAGAAGCAGGGATGGAAGATAGAAAAAAGAACGGATACTTTTAAAGAGTTTTTAGTTTTTAGTGTATGGTATTTAGAGAGCAGCAGTTCTAAACACCACACACTATAAACTAAAAACTCTACTTAGGTTTTTCAAAATAGTTTATCATACCATTAACAAGTTTACGACAATGTGCAATTTGGTTTAAGATTTCTATTTGATTTTCTTGCAAAGTATATCCTAAATCAAAAGAAATAATAACCTGTGTTTCAAGCTCAAAAAGAGAACCACGAGAGGTGAACATAAAGTGAGCAGCATCTTTATCTGTTTTTCTACCTATACCTTCAGCAATATTTGAAGGGATTGACACAGCTGCTCGACGCATTTGATTAGACAAACCGAAAAGTTCATGTTTAGGATAATTTTCAGTTGATTTATAAATCATTATAACTAAACGTTTGGATTCTTTCCAAACTTCTAAATCTTTAAAGTCTTTCATCGTATGTTTTAGTTTTAGATTATTAAATTTAGTTTATAGTTTGTAGTGTATGGTAATTAGAGAGCAGCAGTTCTAAACACCACACACTGTAAATTAAAAACTTATCAAAGCAAATATAGTCTAAAAACTAAAAACTAAAAACTATAAACTTTATCAAATGGATTTACTCAGATTTATAACTTGTGGAAGCGTAGATGATGGCAAATCAACCCTCATCGGACGCTTATTGTATGATAGTCAAGCCGTATCGCTGGATATATTAAATGCCATAGAACGCCAAACCAAGAACAAAGCGAATGGTGAAATTGACCTTTCATTGCTCACGGACGGTCTGAGGGCAGAGCGTGAACAAGGCATTACAATCGACGTAGCTTATAAATATTTTACAACAAAAAAACGCAAATTTATCGTCGCTGATGCGCCCGGACATGTGCAATATACGCGCAACATGGTCACAGGAGCGAGTAATGCGGACTTGGCAATCGTGCTGATAGATGCCCGTCAAGGGGTGATTGAGCAAACTCGTCGCCACTCTCTGATTGCTTCGCTGTTAGGGATTCCGCATATTGTAGTGGCGATTAATAAGATGGATTTGGTCGGTTTTGACCCCTCAGTATATGAGCAAATTAAAGCAGATTATAATGTTTTAGCAGCCGAATTAGGGTTGCTTCAAAAAATGGACTTAGGCAAAAGCATTACGTTTATTCCTATTTCAGCTTTACAGGGCGATAATGTGGTGGAAAGAACAGATAATATGCCATTTTATACCGGTCTTACGCTTTTGGAATATTTGGAAACAATAGAAGTAGAGAGCGATGTGAATTTGACCGATGCCCGTTTCCAAGTGCAATATGTCATTCGTCCTATGAGCGATGACTATCACGACTATCGCGGATATGCAGGTCATATTCAAAGCGGTATTTATAGGGTAGGGGATAAAGTAGCGGTTTTGCCTTCGGGTATTGAATCCACAATTTCGCGCATTGAAGTCAATTTGAAAGATGTTCAAGAGGCTTTTGCAGGGCAAGCGGCTATTTTACATTTGGCAGATGATA
This sequence comes from Saprospiraceae bacterium, assembly GCA_043754475.1. GTDB lineage: Bacteria > Bacteroidota > Bacteroidia > Chitinophagales > Saprospiraceae > JAAFJT01. The sequence continues at coordinate 15,892 of JAYUUR010000077.1, forward strand.
TTGATATTTCAAGGGGCGATTCAATTGTTATCAGCCCCTCCCCAGCCCTCCCCAAAGGAGAGGGAGTCAGATGTGAGAACGAAATAGATGCCACAATTTGCTGGTTCGATGAGCGGCATAAACTTTTTGAAGGCGATAAACTCTTGTTGCAAAACGGCTCTAATGTCATAAAAGCCATTGTAAAAGAAATAGAATACAAACGAGATATTTCAACCCTCGAAAAGGTGTCTACTACTGAGGGGGGGCTCAATGACATTTTGAAAATCCGTTTGAAAACAGCAAAGCCGATTGTGTTTGATAATTATCAAAATAATAGAGCAACAGGGGCATTTATTTTAGTGAATGAAAATACGTGTAATACGGTAGCGGCTGGGATGATTGATTAATTTAAAAATAATTACCAATAAAAAATGACTTTGACAGACAATAAAAATCTGCCAATCGGCTTGGATACCAACGCCTTACAGCAATTAACTTCTGACCTCAGTGAACAACAACTGATATGGCTCAGTGGCTATTTCTTTGGAGCTTCGCAAACGCAGAATAAAGTAGTGAATCCAAGCAGTAACGGCAATGGTAACGGTCATGCTATAATGACCCAAAGCCCCCCCCCCAAAGGGGGAGTAAGCTATGAAACGGCTATTGCGGCACCTGTACAGGCTTCAAAAGTCACTATTTTGTATGGCAGTCAATCGGGTAATAGTAAAAAAGCAGCTAATCAAACAGCGGATGCTTTGAAAGCAGCCGGTTTGGAGGTGGTTGTAGCGGATATGACTGAATATAAGTCTACGCAATTGAAAAATGAGAAGCTATTGCTTGTCATAGTTGCTACGTATGGCGAAGGCGAACCACCCGCTGCTGCGGAAGAATTGCACAAGTTCATTTTTAGCAGTCGCGCACCCAAGTTGCCTGATATGCAGTTTGCTGTCTTGGCTTTGGGTGATAAATCGTACTTGCAATATTGTCAAACAGGAAAGGATTTCGACCAACAATTGGAAAAATTAGGAGCAAAACGCCTCACTGACCGCATGGATTGTGATGTGGATTGGCACGATGATGCAGATAATTGGATTAAAAATGTCGTTGAAAAAATGCCAAAACCTTCAACTAATGGTGCTTCTGCAAACGGCAACGGTCATGCATACTTAACTGCTACAAAACAAGAAATACCTAAATCAAAATACGGTAGAAAAACGCCTTTTGAAGCTGAGGTTTTAGAGAAAATACAACTCAATGGGCGTGGTTCAGCTAAAGAAACTTGGCACTTAGAGTTGAGTTTGGCGGATTCAGGTTTGATATATGAGCCGGGCGATGCACTGCATATTATGCCGACCAATTCAGAGCGTATTGTAGCAGATGTTTTAAAAGCATCTCAATTAGACCCCTCAGTAAAAATTGATTTTGATGGTCAAAATCAGAGTTTAGGAGAGATTTTATTGGAAAAAACCGAGTTGACAGTCCTTAGCCGGGATGTTTTGCAACGCTATTATGAGTTTTCAAAGAATGAAAAACTCAAGGCTATTTTAGATGACCCGAAAGCCCTTCAAGCCTACGTGTATGGGCGGGATGTGGCTGATTTATTTGTTGAATTTCCAGTTGATTTAGATGCTCAACAATTAGCTAATATTTTAAGAAAATTACCGTCTCGGGCATATTCCATTGCTTCAAGTTTGGCGGCGCATGAGGAAGAGGTGCATCTGACGGTAGGAGCGGTGCGCTATCAATCGCAAGGGCGTAAAAAAGAAGGCGTTGCTTCTTCGTTTCTTTCCGACCGGGTAGCAATAGGTGAAAAAGTAAAAGTTTTTGTAGAAGAAAATGAGTTTTTTAAATTGCCGAAAGACTATTCTAAAGATATTATCATGGTTGGACCGGGTACGGGCATTGCGCCTTTCCGCGCTTTCGTAGAGGAGCGCGTTGAGACTGGTGCAACAGGCAAAAACTGGTTATTTTTCGGTAATCCGAATTTCACAACCGACTTTTTATATCAACTCGAATGGCAACAGCACTTGAAAAAAGGTGGCTTGCACCGTCTGGATTTAGCATTTTCACGCGACCAAGCCAACAAAATATATGTGCAACAGCGGCTTTTAGAAAAATCTAAACAAGTATTTGAAGCCATCAATGAGGGCGCATATTTCTACGTTTGTGGTGATAAAAATCGCATGGCAAAAGATGTTGAACAGGCTTTAATTCAAATAGCTGTGAAAGAAGGAGGATATTCACTTGAAAAAGCAGTGGATTGTGTAAAGGATTTGAAGAAGCAGAGGAGATATTTGGAGGACGTTTACTAAAAGAAAAATTAACAAACAGAATTTAAGGAAACAAATAAATATTGGTAGAAAAAATGCACCGGAGGTGCAAAATATTGGTAGAATGATTTCAAAAAAAATGAAATACGCTTTAAAAGCACTGATTCACATCACCAACCATCAAGATACTGAGGGGTATGTGAAAGCGCATGATATTGCCGAGCAAGGTCAAATACCTAAGAAGTTTTTAGAGCAGATTTTGTTGGATTTGAAAAAAGGCAGGATTATTAATAGCCGGCAAGGCAATACAGGCGGTTATTATTTTACGAGAAAGCCGAGTGATGTAACGTTGGCAGATGTTTATCGCTTGATAGATGGGCCTATTGCGTTGGTGGCTT
>JAYUUR010000078.1:0-2084 GCA_043754475.1 Saprospiraceae bacterium
TGACTGCGTTTCAAAACCGCTTGAATGCGATAAAGCAACTCTTCCGAGTTGAAAGGTTTGGGGATATAATCATCCGCGCCGATTTTGAAGCCGTGAATCACATCATCCTTCATCGTTTTAGCAGTGAGGAAAATAATGGGCACTTCCTTATCTTTTTCGCGAATGTCTTTCGCGAGTGTGAAGCCATCCTTCTTAGGCATCATCACATCGAGGATGCACAACGAAAAACCAGAACCTCTTCTGAACGCTTCCCATCCCGCCGCGCCATCCGTTGCCAGCGTAACATCATAATCGTTCATTTCGAGATAAGAGCGCAATACGTCGCCAAAATTTGGGTCGTCTTCTACGAGTAGAATTTTTGTAGCAATTGATGCCATGTTCTTTTCTTTATTTTTAGTGATGAGATATCCGGCTGTTGTCAATCTTTTAACGCAATATTGTTAAAATTCGTTTACGTCTTCCGATAATATTTCATAAAAATTTTAATACGGCAATTTTTATGACATTTAACACCCTTTTTCCTAAAAAATCTTACAAAATGCTTGAATGTCATTGCGAGGAACGTGGCAACTGAGGGGGTATCTAAATGCAAAACGATTTTATTTCAATATAAGATATATTCAAAATTAAAAATGCCCCATGTTCAATATAAAAATATCAGACATGGGGCATTTTATCACCCATTACCCATCCACCAATTACCCATGATTAAGAAATCCAAACCTCCACAGGTTCGCTCCACTCGCTGGTTTTTATATCGGGTCCGATGGCTTTGATGCGGAAGATTTTTTTTGCTCCGAGTGTAAAACCCGACAACGTCATGGATGTTTGATTACAATATCTGCCATTTTTCCAACTGCCATTGTCTTCCAATTCCTCAAAAGCGTAGGTGATAGCCCCTTCTACACGCTCCCAAGTCAGAATGATGACCCCTTTTTTTGAGTCGTTAACAACATTAAAATTGGACGGCACTTCAATAACCGTAACCTTCTTTTTGGTACTGGCTTCTTGAATTTGGAAACCGGCGTTTGTTGCAAAGTCATCGCCTTCCCCTGCGGCTTGGTCATTGGCTTTGATTTCCATTGTTTTGGCGAGTTTTGTCATCAATTGATTCAACTCATCTTTCGCCTTGTTTTTAGCTTTTGTCCTGTCTTTTCCGCCGTCTGCGGCATTCAACAAAGCGGCAGAATAGGCATCAATCAAGGATCTTAATGCCGTGACGAGGGGTTGTAGCTCAACATAAGTAGCGTTGTTATTCATCTTTTGATGAATCAGCTCCGTGTGATGAGTCAAATTAGTTTGACTAAGCGTCAAGTGCTTTAAAAGGATTTTTACCATTGTGGAAAAATTTAAATTTGAAAAAAGTTAGATAATGGTTGTTAATAATTCAGTATATAAAATACTAAAACCTTACATTTAATATTGTGCCAATTTTTTCCTTAATACATCTGCCAAAGCATATTTTAGAGCAATAAAAATGGTTCAGTCCAATCCATCCCCTCAGTCAATGATTTTAAAATCCAGTTTTAAAGATGAAAACCCAGTTTTAAAGATGAAAACCCAGTTTTAGGGACGAAAACTCAGTTTTAGAGACGACAACTCAGTTTTAAAGATGAAAACTCAGTTTTAAAGACGAAAACTCAGTTTTAGAGACGAAAACCCAGTTTTAGAGATGAAAACTCAGTTTTAGAGACAAAGTTGCTCAATCTTAAAGTGAAAACTCAGTTTTAGAAATGAAAACAACTTGAAAATACTGAGGGGTACAGTCTTTTCAAGTTTTTAAAGTTAATTTGTCTGTAAAAAGATGAAACAATAAGATAAAATCCTAATTTCGCCATTCATTGAATTCGCACAATTACTCCTCTGAAAAACAAATGGCTGCAATATAACAAGTCTACATTTCAATAACTAAAATAGAGAAAACTATACATATCTTACTGAGTGGTATAACCTCAGTATTGATATGTTTTATTAATTTTAAAAATTCTAACTTGACTTTGTTAAATTAGCAAAAAAGCTACTATGAATTAAAAATTGTTTAAAAAAGAATGAGAACGAACAAAACTATTGGGGATTAAGTGTAA
>JAYUUR010000079.1:0-18480 GCA_043754475.1 Saprospiraceae bacterium
GTCAATGGTCAAAAGGTCGAGGGCGACCAAGCCGATTTCCTTGCTACGTTTGCACAACTCATCAAGCGGAATGCTCGAATAGCACCAGCGACAAGCGGAATGATTAATTTTGCCTTTGGTGCTATTGTCCAAAACGGTGTTGGTAGCATCCAACCGATTAGCGAGGCTTTCAGTCACGAAAGCAGCGGCGGCAGTTGTTGACATAGTTTTCAAAGCAGTACGACGGTTCATTTTTTATTATTTAAAATAGGTTATTTGAGAATAGATATTGGACTTAAATATTTTTCTTTTTCAATTCAGTTACTGCATAATCCGCTGCCCGAGCGGTCAAAGCCATATACGTTAAAGATGGATTGACGCAACTTGTCGAAACCATAGCCGAACCATCGGTGACGAACACGTTTTTACACTCATGGATTTGATTCCACTCGTTGAGAATGCTCGTTTTAGGGTCACGACCCATGCGGGCTGTGCCCATTTCATGGATTGCCATGCCTGGGTAGCTGCCTATATCGTATTTTCTGACATTTTTCACGCCGGCGGCTTCAAGCATTTCAGCCGCATCATTTGCCATATCTATCCGCATTTTCTTTTCATTTTCCTTAAATTCAGCATCAAAGAAAACGGTTGGCTGACCCCATTTATCTTTTTTATCCATATCGAGGCGCATCAAATTATCATGGTATGGAAGGCATTCACCAAAGCCCATAATGCCCATGTTCCATGCTCCCGGCTCAGTCGCTTTGTCTTTCATTTCAGCACCAAATCCCGCTTCAGCAATCACTCGACTCCAACCACTACGGCTTGCTCCTCCTTGATAGCCGAATCCTCTGATATAGTCCCGTTTCTCACCATTCATATTGCGGAAACGCGGCACATAAACACCATTTGGGCGACGACCATAAAGGTAGCTGTCCTCATAGCCTTCAACAGTGCCCCTGGCACCTGTACGGAAATGGTGATCCATCAAATTATGTCCTAAAACACCACTTGAATTGCCCAAACCATTCGGAAACTGAGGGGATATAGAATTCATCAAAATCCAAGTAGAACCAATGGTTGAACCACAAACGAAAATGATTTTTGCTTGAAATTCATGCTGCTCACCTGTTTGATTATCAATCACCAAAACGCCCTTTGCCTTGCCTTTCTTTTGATCATAAATAATAGAATTCACATTAGAATATGGGCGAACTGTCAAGCGTTTGGTTGCCATAGCAGCAGGAAGCGTTGAAGATTGTGTGCTGAAATAGCCGCTAAAAGGGCAACCTCGGCTACACATATTGCGGTATTGGCAAGCACTGCGTCCTTTATGCTCTTGTGTCAAATTGGCTACACGCCCCATGGTCATGTGGCGACCCGGGAAGGCTGCTTCAATGCGTTTTCTAACGTCTTTTTCAACGATATTCATGTCCATTGGTGGCAATGTATTGCCATCGGGATAATGGTCTAAGCCCAATTTTTCACCTGAAATACCTGCATGACCTTCTACATAGCTGTACCATTTTTCAAGGTCTTTGTAGCGAATAGGCCAGTCAACAGCAATCCCATCTTTTAAATTGGCTTCAAAATCGAGGTCAGTCAAACGGTAAGATTGGCGTCCCCACATGATAGATTTGCCGCCGACAATATCAGGTCTGAACCAATCGAAACGCTTTTTTTCACCGTAAGGCGCATCGGTATCTTTCATCCAATAATTGGCATTGTGCTCGGAATATGGATAATCGCGCTTCAAAAACGGGTGTTCTTCCGCTTGTTTGATGGTGATACGCCCACGATGCTCATACATCCAAGGGTCTTTTTGATATTCAGCATAGCCTGTAATATGCTCCAACGGTTTGCCTTTTTCAAGCATCAAAACCGTCAAGCCTTTTTCAGTGAGTTCCTTAGCTGCCCAGCCACCACTCACGCCAGAACCGATGACAATCGCATCGTATTTCTTTTTCGCTGAGTTTAAATTCAGATTTGCCATTTTTTATTTCTGTCGTTTAGTTTTATATTATGATGATAATTAATTTTCAGTAAAAGTCACCCCCTCAGTATTTTGCCTATAGATTGCGTTTTTTCAACTCATTTACCGCATAATCTGCTGCTCTCGCCGTCAACGCCATAAAAGTTAATGATGGATTTTGAGTAGAAGTGGTCGTCATAGCTGCACCGTCTGTGACGAAGACATTTTTACAAGCGTGGAGTTGATTCCACTCATTGAGCAAGGAGGTTTTAGGGTCGCGTCCCATACGAACGCCGCCCATTTCATGAATATCCAAACCCGGGGCTTGTTGAGTATCTTGCTGTTGAAGATTTTTAAAACCTGCTTTGTCAAGCATTTCAGACGTCTGAATATGGTAATCCTTAATCATTTTCTCATCATTATCGTCATAACTCATAGAAATATTGAGCTGCGGAATGCCCCACTCATCTTTCAAAGTTGGATGAAGACTGACTCGATTGGTCAACTTGGGTAAAGTTTCCATCATGCCCATCACGAATATATTCCACGCACCAGGCTCTGAGGCTTGCGCTTTGAATTCTGCACCGAAACCTTCGCCATTGCCCCAGCCACCTCTTCCGGCATCCACATAAGTTGCCCAACCACGCAAATAATCCGTTTCCTGCTTGAAAACGTTGCGAAAACGAGGCATATAGCCTGCATTTGGGCGACGACCTGCATAATATTTATCATCAAAACCATCAATTTGAGCACTCACACGCGCTCGATAATTGTGAAAAGCCATGTTTTTACCCATCAAATCATTGTCGTTGCCAATGCCATTTGGGAAACGATTGGAGGTAGAATTGAGTAAAAGCAAATTAGTATTGATGCAAGCAGCGTTAACGAAAATCACTTTAGCATAATATTCGGTCATCTGTTTTGTCTGCGAGTCTATGACTCTAACGCCTGTTGCTTTTTGCTTTTTTTCATCATAAATAATGGAATGCACGACTGAGTTAGGACGCATGGTCATTTTTTTAGTCTTCATCGCCGCTGGAAGAGTGGACGATTGGCTGCTGAAATATGCGCCAAACGGACAGCCCCGATAGCATAAATTGCGGTTTTGACATTGACCACGACCCATTGCCAATTGTTCGGGCGTGGGTTGAGTGAGATGAGCGCATCGCCCGACTATCATTTGACGGTCGGTATAATTTTTAGCAATACTGGATTGCAAATGTTTTTCTACTGAATTTAACTGCATCGGTGGCTGAAATTCACCATCGGGTAGTTGAGGAATCCCGTCTTTATTGCCTGAAATACCCGCATGTTTTTCTACGTAACTGTACCATTTTTCAATGTCTTTATAGCGGATGGGCCAATCTACAGCGTACCCATCTCGAGCAGGACCTTCAAAATCGAAATCACTCCAACGTTGTGTCTGACGCGCCCAAAGCAAGGACTTTCCACCTACTTGATAACCACGAATCCAATCAAAGGGTTTCTCTTGCACATAAGGATGCTCTTTGTCTTTGACAAAAAGATCTTTTGTCGCTTCATCAAAAGCATAACACTTCGATAAAATGGGGTTTTCCTTCGTGATACTGAGGGGTAGGCGGTTGTGATGCTCCAATTCCCAAGGGTTCAAAGTAGCCGTTGGATAACCTGTTTTATGAGGCACATCTCTACCCCGCTCTAAAACAAGCGTTTTTAAGCCTTTTTCACATAGTTCTTTAGCAGCCCAGCCACCGCTAATGCCTGAACCGACGACAATGGCATCGAAAGTATTTTTCTTAACAGATTCAGTATTTAAATTCATAATCACAAGGTTTTCACATAGATAATTTCAACTCGTTCAAAAAAAAATATGAAGTATCATGTACACTGACCTTTTTTAATTTCTATTAAAATGAGGTTATACATTCATACTTCATATTTTGAAAGTGGCTTTTAAAACTGTTTGGCTTACTTCACCAAAGTTTTTACCCAAGCTTGAATTTTACCTAAATCAGCCTTTGGCACATTCGGAAGCGGTGCCATAGCTACGTAACCAGGCCAATTTGCAGGCACAGGCTTTACTACGAGGGCTGCAAATTTCTTAGCATCATATTTTTTAGCTGCTACATCAGTCCATGAAGGACCGACTATTTTCTTAGTTGGGTGATGACAAGTATAGCACGTATGTTTTTGTAAAAGAGCTGTGACATCAGCTGGAACAACGGGTGTTTGTGCTTGGACAGAATAACCGAACGCTAAAATAGCAGCACCTAAAATTATTTTTTTCATTCGTTTGATAAAGACTAAGTTTTAAATTTATAAAAAATTGATTCTCAACATATTAACCCCAAAATTACGATAAATACTGAGGGGTCATTCTTAACAAAAGGTTAAAAAATAAATTGAAAAGGTTAAACTTAATTATCATGTAGCCCACGCTTTATCGCCTTTTTTATATGATAATGCACCGTCATATCTTCCTGGCACCGGTTCATAGCGCAATGCCTGAGTGCAACCAATTTCGGATGTGAAATAACCCGTTACTGTCAATTCTTTTGCAATAAAAAAGAATGGTTGAGCTTGGGGCAATGTGCTGGCTTCTCCAAACGGCTGTTGCTGCTTTTTGAAATTAGCGCGTTCTTCAATAGCTTGTACTTCAGCGGCTTTCACCAATTCGATGCGTTGCTCGGCGGTAACATCGGCGAAAGGTTTGCCGAATTGTGCATTTGAAGCGGTATCTAATTTATCTAAACCTGTCATAAATGCATCACCCACTTTCTTTTCGTAGCAATCAGCGAGCATTTTTTTGACAAAATCAGCGACTCCTGCAGCTTTTGCGCCTGGTGTATTCGTCGTCGGGATGATTGTTTCGCATAGTTCAGCAAGGGTTTGGTCTTGCGTGAGGGATATGCGGAAAGCCTTATTGGTAATCGTCGGGCTTGTCCATGCCTTCAAAATATCGGGCATCATGATTGAACCACCTACTAATAATGCTGCGCGTTTTATAGCTTCTCTCCTATCCATATTGTGATTGTGATATTGTAATGATATTGTGATATAATTTCTAATCCCTCAGTTAACGGAATATTCCACAGTTACAGTATTTTACGCAAGTTTTTATAGCAAACAGCGACATCTTCAACAGATGTTTTGACATAATCTTCCAACTCAACTATCCACATTTTCAAACCTGCTAATTTTTGATTAGCAATTATTTCCTTAAAATTAACAACGCCATCACCAATAATGCAAGAGCCATCTTTAGCTTGAGTTGCCAAATCTTTCATGTGAGCCAAATGGAAACGACCTGGGTACAATTTGAACCAATCCACTGGATTGTATTTGCCCCGAACCACCCAGCACATATCCATTTCCATAATCACCAACTTGGAGTCAGTATTATCCAAAAGATAGCGATACATAGGCTCATTGTCTATGCGTATATCAAATTCAAATGCATGGTTGTGGTAGCCAAATTGTAAGCCCTTACTTTTGCAAAGTTCACCTGCTTTGTTGAAGATTTCGCACAATTTCGCAACGCTTTCTTTATTACGCTCGCCGTCTGCCATGTAAGGGTTGATGAGGTAAGTTTGACCCACTTCAACGGCTGCATCTACAGCTATTTTGAAATCGTCGGTCAGCATTTTTTTATCAAAGTCGTATTGCTTTGTGGTCAGCATTTGATGCCCACTTTTCATGGTCATCCCTAAACCTGACAACGTTTTTTTCATTTCTTTCGGTGTCATGCCAAACCATTTGCCTTGATTGAAACCAAAGCCTTCAACGTATTTATAGCCTTGCTTCGATAGTTGGGTCAAAGTACCGACTGCATCTTTCTGTAATGCATCGCGCACACTCCACAGTTGAACACCAATGGGTGTTGATTTATCGGCAAAAAAAGAAGACGGCATGAGTGCCGATGTAGCTGCCAATCCAGCGGTTGTTTTTATAAAATCTCTCCGTTTCATTATATTTTATATTTTCAGAATTATATTTTGATTATTTCAATTAAACGTTAAAATTATTTTTAAAAATCGGAATAAAAAAATTTTTTGTGTAAATTATTGTAATTTTTACACTTAGTCTTAAAAATAGTGCCTTTGGTCGAAGGCAATACAATGAAAAGACCCCAATGGTATGGAAACCAATGGGGTCTTTTCATAAATTACAATTATTTTATTATTTCATTATCATCAATTTTTTCATCACCATGCGCTTGCCTTGAGGCTGTACACGAATAAAATACTGCCCGCTCTCTAAATTACCAAGCTCAAAACGGTGTGATACTGAGGGGGTCTGAATCCGCTCTGTTTTGATGACTTTTCCGAGCAACGATATGACTGATATATCCACCGCTTTGCCATTGGCTAATGATAAGTCCATTAAAAAATAATCATCCGCTGGATTAGGGAATACCGCATAGGCATCTGGTCGCTCATATTTTATATTGACTACCTCGCTATATTGCCCCGAACCTTTTCCTTGAATGCTGTTCTGAGCAATGGTGTTCAACCGATAAAAATTATCACCATTATTGAGGTTTTCATCAATATATGAGAATACCTGCAATGATTTATCTTGACCTTGTGCATTAATCACATCCAATTGCTTGAAATCACCCGTTTTTTCATCCGCTTTTTCCAATATAAAATAGTCGTTTTCATCTGCTGATTTGGTTGCCCAATTCAATACACCTTTATCGCCGTTCAAACGCCCTGCGAAAATGGCTGTTTGAGCAGTGGCTAACAGCAGAGGTGTAGTGGCAGTACAAGTTCTCGATGATAAATTAGCACTTGGGATAGGTGACCTCGTGGCATTGGTGGGTGTTTGCCATTGCACATCAAAATGCGCTTCTCCTTCACTCTGAAGATGCAACAACTCGACATAGTAGAACTGCCCTGCTACAAGATTGATGGCAGCCGATTGTTGAGTGGGATACCGCGTAAATTCTCCCAGACTTGAATAATCCGGTATGGTACAAATGAGTCTTTTATTAACAACTGACTCATCAGTGCTGAGAAAAAGTTGCACATCATCTGCACCCGCAATCCAAAATGTATAACTACCTGTTACTTGCGGTGCTATGTACCCTAAAACACGGTCACCAAAGAAACTGACAGTGCTAAAAGTCGTGAATTGCGTCAGCGTATCAACCGATGAAGGGTTATTTGGATAACGAGCATCTGTTGTCAAATCAGAAATATCCCAATTAATTAAAGTAATGTTATTCCAAACTTTGTGGATGAGTTTGCCATTAGCGGCGCAAGAAGGTGGCACAGTGCCTGTTGGAATGCCACTAACCTGTACACCATTCGACCAAACTGTGCCCAAGCGGGTATAGGCTCTAAAAAAATACGTTCTCCCTGCTATCAAATTCGTAACAGTGACGCTCGTACCGATGCCTCTATACACCACTTTGCCGCCTTCAAAAGCAGAGCCTGTTCCTGAAAAATTACTATCCGAATTATAAGTCGTGCCTACGGGCGTAGTCGTAAAACCTGTCGATTCTTTAGCCACTACAAGGATTTCATCAAAGGTAGAAGTCGGATTAGTCCACGTGACTAATGCAGCGTTTATTTGAGCCGTTGCAGTCAAGTTGGTGACATTGGCTGGGGTCGGGGCAGCAATAGGAATGGCACTCACCTCTACGCCCGCTGACCAAGCTGTACCTGAGCGCGTATAAACTCGGAAGAAATAGGTCGTTCCTGCTGTCAAACCTGTAACTGTCATACTCGTTCCTATGCCTCTATAAACCACTTTACCGCCGTTAAATGCCGTACTGGAGCCTGTAAAATTAGCATTAGCTGTATAAGCTGTGCCGCTTGGAGTGGCGGTAAATCCTGTATTTGCTTTGGCTACTATCATCACTTCATTAAAAGCCGTGGTAGGATTTGTCCAACCTAACAACATGGCATTGGTTTGTGGCGTTGCTAAAAGATTGGTGATATTCGCCGGTGGCGATGGTGCTGTAGGAATAGCACTCACTTCTACGCCCGTTGACCAGACTGTACCTGAGCGCGTATAAACACGGAAGAAATAGGTCGTTCCTGCTGTCAAACCTGTAACTGTCATGCTCGTATCAGTGCCTCGATAGACGACTTTACCGCCGTTAAATGCCGTACTGGAGCCTGTAAAATTAGCATTAGCTGTATAAGCCGTGCCGCTTGGGGTGGCGGTGAATCCTGTATTCGCTTTCGCTACTATCATCACTTCATTAAAAGCAGTCGTGGGATTTGTCCAGCCTAATAATACGGCATTGGGTTGTGGAGTGGCTGTTAAATTAGTGATGTTTACTGTCGGTTGTGCTAAAGGAATAGCACTGACCTGTACACCTGTTGACCATGCTGAGCTTGAACGGGTATAAACGCGAAAGAAATAGGTTGTTCCTGCTGTCAATCCTGTTACGGTCATGCTTGTGCCAAGACCTCGATAAACTACTTTGCCGCCTTCAAATGCCGTACCTGCGCCTGCAAAATTGGCATTAGCCGTATAGGTTGTGCCGCTTGGAATGGTGGTGAATCCTGTATTGGCTTTAGCTACTATCATCACTTCGTCAAATGCTGTGGTCGGGTTTGTCCAACCTAATAATACAGCATTATTTTGTGGAGTAGCCGATAAATTAGTGATATTGTCAGGCGGCGGCACAGCAGTTCCTACATTCAAAACAACGCTCCCTAAATGCGGAAAAACATTAAAAGATAAAATATCACCTACCCGTGTATAAGTAACAGCCGAGCCATTTTGCGAAGCACTTAAAATAGCCGGCGTAAAGCCCGTTACATTCACATTGAGGGTTACAGGAGTGGTCAATACTGAGGGGTCGATGGTTCTCAAAGTAGAAAAAGAAACGGTTACTGTATTAGTGGCAGCAGCATAAGCCACCGCCGGACCAAAAGCATCTCGCTGCATTTTATAAGTAATAGCTTCTGTAGCCGTTGCTGACCAAATAGAGCCATCCGTTATTTTAGTTTTAACATAATCTAAATGGCTGGTATAATTAGCCACTGTCATGGCTGCCCATGAACCATCAGCGATACCATGAAACTCTCTGATAACATACGACCCCGAAGTAATGGCACTATTAATAGCCGTATTAAGGCTGGCAAGAGCAGTGGCGGTGCCATCATAAACATAATAATTGAGGTTCATGAAATTTGTAAAATTGCTCGGGTTGGATATTAATTGACTACCCGCGCGGCTGCCCAAGTATCCAATACTGGTTAAATAGTTCAATATAGTCCCTGATGAAGCATCATAAGGATGAATAAAAAAACGAGGGCGTACGCCTGTATTGGTTTCAATTAATTGGGTAGAAAGGTCTAACTCCGTAGCAAAATTGGCGGTCCCATAAGTAGTAAGACTTGAACATTGGCTGGCACTGCCACCGCAAAAATGGTTGTGGGAGTGATTGACGCATTCATGTCCATGCGAAATCATTGTTCTTGCTTTAGTCCATTCAGTGGGTCCACAAGCACTTGTGATAGCACCGAAACAGAGCTTTATGCCCCGCGCTGTAGCAATCGGGTCGGCATATTGATAAATGCCTGTGACATAATTACTATAATCATCGTGAATAATGGTATAGGCGGCTTTTTTATTGTCTTTCCAATTAGCAAAACTCGCCGTAGGAGTCTGGCTACTGAGGGGTGATAAAAAGCAAATAGCCCAAGCTATAATCGGGAGAAAGTAGAATTTTTTATTCATAGTATAAAGTTTAATTTTCACTACAATAATGTCTTATTAACGATGTGGATTGCGATAAATAATAGTAAAAATAATGCTAATAAGCTTTTAAGGAAAGATAGTTTGGTTAAGAATTCTTAACCAAATTTATAGTCATTATGACAAATTTGCATTTTTTTTTATTAAAATTAACAAATTAAATTGATATTAAATAAAGCCATAAACTTATATCCTATCCCCTCAGTTGCCACGTTCCTTGCAATGATATATCCTACTTTTTTTATCATTGTATGCTTAACTCAGCAATGAATAGCCAAGCACTCTTTCTGATTATTCAAGCCGTCTCTTTGAATACTTCAACATTCAACGACGAATAGTAAAGCATTCTTTTTGATTACTCGTGTAGTTTATATTGACTTCATTGTTTATTTCTGAATTACTTTATAACCATCAATTTTCTCATAACTAATCGTTTGCCTTATGGTTGAATTTGGATAAAATATTGCCCGCTTGGCATATCACCCAGTTCAAAACGGTGAAATACTGAGGGGGGTATAAAAACAAATATGCAAAAACAGAATAGCAAGTGTGTAATTTAATTTGTTCATAGTACCTTCATTTAGTTACCCCATATATTAACTTATGAGATGTTGTAAAATAGCTTAAATATCCTTTCAATAATCACTAAAAATGTCCCATTCCGAAAAACGGGACATGAACCCAAAATTTATCCTACTGAGGGGATTTTATTCAATTCAATATCTGCTTGTGTAATCGTCGGCATCGGCTTTTTAACAACCACTTGCCCGATACTGCCCGTCCTTTTCAATACACCCCAACCCATTAGCTCACCTTTCAATGCTTTTATGTAAGATTTAAACAAAACATAATACATCAAAGGACGATAAACAAGCCTTTGTGGAAATAGAAGCCAGAGCTGCCGCAACGGTTCTTTCTGAATCTTGAGCGCAACAGCAGACACTATTAAATCAATACCCATAAAGGCTAAATATAAAATCAACGTATGATATTGTTCATAAAAACTGATGGGAGCAATCGGTGAATTAGACACATCTACAATGGCTTTGATAGCCGATGATAATATCGAAAGTAGCAAAACCATATCGGCAATTGGGGCGAAAAGGGGTAAAATCATCCCAAAAATCAAGATGTTGGGCAACGCCACCCAACCAAGCGACCCATAACGCTTATTGAAAAGTACATGTTTGCTCTTCCAAAAAGCTTGCATCACGCCAAATGTCCAACGAAAACGTTGTTTCAAAAACTGTTTCAAAGTCTCAGGCGATTCGGTGATAGCAATGGAGTCATTGTTCTGTGCTACGCGGTAGCCTTTTCGAATAATCCGCATCGTCAAATCACAATCCTCTGCCAGTGTATCCGTCTCGTACCAACCCACCGCACCAATCGCTTTGCGTCTAAATGCACCGATAGCACCCGGCACAACAGTAATGCAATTGAGATAAGCAAATGCCATTCGGTCGAAATTTTGAGCCGTAATGTATTCGATACTTTGCCATTTAGTCAGCCAATTGACTTGATTACCGACTTTTACATTGCCTGCTACAGCCCCGACTTTAGGGTCGGCAAAAGGCTTTGCTATTTCACGAATAGCATTCGGGTCAAGCTGAGTATCAGCATCGATACAGACGACAAAATCACTCTTACATTTCTTCAAACCGAAATTCAAAGCTGAGGCTTTACCACCATTCGGCTTGGTCAATACCTGCACTTGAGGATGATCGCCATAAGCCGCTTTGACGTTTTCAAATGTTTTATCCTTCGAACCATCATCTACAAATACCACTTCAAAATTGGGGTAATTTTGATTCAAAAGACTGGCAATCGTACTCGTCGCGCCCATCTCTTCATTGTACGCAGGCACTATTATACTGAGGGGGGGTGTAAAATCGGGTAAGATTTCTTTATCATCCTTCCACTTTTGTTTCATAGCAAAATAGAAAATAAAAGACACCCTAAATATCGCTAAATACACGGCTAAATAAAAAATCCAATCTAAAGTAGTGGTCACCCAATTGCTAAAATCCATAATGCCCCTATTCAATTGCACCAATGCCTTTTGGTCTTTTTCTACAACAGGCATCAAATCAGCTCGTTTTTTACCCATCAAATCGGCAATGGAGACAAATTGATAGCCTTGTTTTTTAAAATGCTGAATAATGCGCGGCAAGGCTTCTACGGTTGCTTCGCGTTTTCCTCCAGCATCGTGCAAGAGAATAATATGCCCATAACTACTATCCACTTTTCTCACCACGCGGTTAAAAATGGAATCGGCAGTCATACCTGCTTTCCAATCGAGTGGGTCAATACTTTCGTTCACCGTCAAATAATTGTGCTCACGGGCTAATATAAACGCCTGCAACTCTTCTCGTTTCCTCGGTTCAGGGTAAGGGTTATAAGGTGGGCGGAAAAGCAGCGTAGAGCTACCCGTCAAGCTCTCGATGCTTCGGCGCGTGCGGATTAATTCCAATTTCGCTTGAAAATCCCACACTTTATTGATGTCAGGATGGGTAAAAGTATGGTTGCCAATCTCGTGACCCTCATTAAAAATCCGCTTTGTAATATCGGGATTTTTTTCCATTAGACCGCCTATTAAGAAAAATGCGCCCGGCACATGCTCTTTTTTCAAAATATCCAAAACCTGTGGCGTATATTTCTCATCTGGCCCATCATCAAAAGTGAGCACTAATTTCTTATCATCCGATTTACCATACCTCTGTACCACATAAGACGTTGGCAATTCGAGATAATATTCTTCTGAAATGACATGATAAATAGAATCGTACTGAAACCGAATAGACCCAGGTTTAGGCTCTGTCAAAATATCCAAAACTTCGCCATAACCCACATAGGTTACGTCATCAGATGGTATCGTAGTGCTCAATGTTTTAGCATCAAAACTGCCTCGTTTTAAGGCATTGAGGCTCAAGTCTTTTTTATAAAATTCCCATATGCGCGAATCCTCTGCGCCCAATCGCCACATACACACGCCACGCCATCCAAAATTATCAACGGCTCTGATAGCATTAAAATTGGTAGCAGCGTCTGTAAAAAATACTTTATGCGGCACTTTATCGTCGTCGCTGTATTCAAATTCCAGATTATAAGATGTGCTATTAAATTTAATCCGTGCATCAGCTTCTTTCGCTACAGAAATAGCCATTTTATAGGTTAATTCTTTGCTTGGCTCTCCTTTTTTGCCCCAATCCAAGCCAAAAGTAGGAATACACAACACAAATTTGTCATTTGGAACGACTGCCGACACACTATCCATGACCCTTTCAACCCATTTTTGACTGGCTATTGGACCCGGTATACCTGTTTCGTAATGCTGATTATAAGCCATTACGAACAATAAATCATTGTATTCATTGACCCGTTCGACGGCAAATTGCTTATTGAAAGGAATAATTTCTTGTGAAACAATGAACCCCTCAGTATGAAGACGATTATAAAGGTCTTTCATAAAAACATGAAAATCTTCGGTTAAACTTTCATCCAAATTTTCAATATTAACATTAATACCTTGAAAACCATAGCGCTTTAATGTAGAAACAATATTCTCAATAAATTTATGCTTAACTACAGAGTCTTGAATAATTCGGCGTACATTCTCGCTGCTCCATTCTTGATTAACACAGTTTGTTATCATTGGCAATACAGCTACTGAAGGGTGTTTCTGTAAGAATTGAAAAGCCATCGTATCAATCTGACAGATGACAGTATCAGATTTCCCAAGTGTCAACCAGCCTGGAATCACCATATTCAATTTCTCAATATTGTCTTTCATAGAATTGAAACTCTGTAAGTTTCGATCATCCCAATTCATGTAAAAACCAGCTCTAATTTGCTGTGCTAATGGCACACGAGCTGGATTACTGAGGGGTGTCAACAAACGGGGTCCACTTTCATGGCAGCAACCAGCAGCATACATAGCACTTGCTTGCCAACTGATAGTCGTATCATTTGCTATTTGCTCAGGGGAAAGTGTACATTTAGTGAAATTTTTAGGAAGTTCAGGCTTGTTAGGTTTTGCTAAAGTCATTGCCATAATGCCTAAACCCAATACTACAAAGCCCAATAAAAAGCCTGTAGACCATTTGACGATACGCCACCGTCGAGGTGACATCGTTGAAAAAATTTGATGTTCGTGCATAGTAGTTTGTAGTAGGATAAAAAAAGTAAAAATTGCGTTTGTTTTTTGAAAAAAAGAAACCTTACTTTACTCAAACTCCTAAAATCAAGAGTCTGAATAAAGGGGGTAATACTCGTGAATCGGCTCTGGCGGGAGGTTGATTATCTCTTTTTGTTTGTAACTTTATTTTTTTGTCGCCATAAAAGAATTTTCAAATTAGCAGTAAAATATATAAATGGTTTTCCCTCTTTCGCACCGTCATACGATAAAACATTGACAGGATGCGTTATGTGCAATTTGGGTGAAAAATCAAATACACCCACTCGTCTGTAAGTAACAGGTATCACCAATTCGTAATCAATCACTCTCACAATTTTACCAGAAGGTTTGGTCGGCTCAGACGTGTAATAACGGTCGCGCGAAGAAATCATCCAAGTAAAATTAGGTTCAACAATTAATTTTCCGCCTAAAACAGGCTGCCTAAACTCTTTATATTTTGATGCTGTAAGCGCGAATTGCGCCACGTTTTCACTTTTTCCAATTTGATAATAAAACGAAGGGGAAAGCCCCATAAAACCCAAATTGATAGTCCAATAGGTAGAAAGAAAATCACTGAACACCCACTTCAACTCCTCTGCACTTCTCCCAAAATAAAACCACCGACTGTAACCAAACGAAGCGCTTAAATTTTCATCCAATGCCGTTGAGTAACCTATTCCTATATCGGCTTTTGGAAATTTCACAGTAGAGCCTTGCCAATAATACCCTACCGTAGAAAGCCAAAACCCACTTTTGTGCTGATATGTTAATTGCCCAATAGTGCCAAAACCTTTCAAACCATAGTCACGACCCGAGTACACAACCCTATTCATGAATTGCGTTTCGAAGACCAGTTTTGAGGAGCGGCTGACTTTATAATCCAAAGAGTCCATAGTGAACTTCACTTGTTGGACATTGAATTGCGAATTATTGATTTGAGCCTCGACTGATATCACCAGCCAAAAGCCCATAAAAGTTAAAATGAGGTTCTTCATTGTAATGTTTGTTACAAGTTAATTTTACAGTTTTAATCGGTCGAAAAAGGGGCAATAATGCTTACGAATTAAAAACTCGTTGAGCATTAGGGAGGAAGTTTTAGGAAAAGCCATGAATGGGTTTACATAAGATTCAGAGCATTTTCTCATAGTTTTTTACAAGTGCAAAGGTATTGGGTATTTTTTTAAGAAACATAACCTCCCTGTTGTAATTTAGATATGGCAGTTTGTTAAAATAGCAAAAGCCATTTTATAAGTCAAATTTCTATGTTTTTACAACATAATAAATTTAAACCTACAAAATGGCTTCATAAGCCATTTATACTGAGGGGGTCGCTTTTCGTACAAAATTTGATTTGGCTATTCTATTCTATTAAAAAATAACGAATTCACTTAATGTGTAGTCAATGTTGGGAATCGCTGTTGCGCCCATTCAAAACCACCAAACAATACGGCGCACCACATCAAATCGCCCGCAACAGTATTTATGACGAAAGGCAAGCCTGCTATGTAAGCCATTAACAAGCCTTCGCCTGTTTGAGGATAAATTGTAGAACCTATCCAAGCACCTGCATTTGTTATCAAGAAAAATAGAATAGAACCGACAAGGCTCGTCGCCATCACATTCGCCGTTTTCACCTTTTTCAGCATCACCCAACCCAATACAACCATCAAAGCAATAGCACCATAAATGAAAGCCCCCCCCTCAGTAAAAAGGGTAAAAGTGGGGTTATATGCCTTATAAACAACATTATTCAGCACCAAATCACTCAGCCACATCGCCATCAAAGGCAATACAAGCGATTGCCAACGCTGCATAAAATAGGCACCGCCAAACAATGCCATAGCACCCACTGCTGTCGCATTAGGCGGATGAGGCAACAAGCGACTCATAGCTGCCCCGACGACGATAGCCGCCAATATTCCGAATCGAAGATTTAATTTAGTTTGCATATCCATCAAATTTTTATTGTATTGTTAACTTTATGAAGGCAAAGGTAGCAGTTTTTGAAAAAAAAGTTAAATATTAATGTTAACATATTGGACTATCGAGTATTAATATAAAAGCGAGTCCTGTATCACCTCAAAAACGTTTGCTAATTATTGAATATGCCCTAAAAAATATTTGTCACCCTAAAAAACAATTTTTAACCAAAACAACATTTTACCCCAAAAACCGAGCATTATTCTAAACAGAACGCCGAGCTTATAACACGATTGATTCAATGCACATACCCCCTCAGTATTTTGAGGGGGTATTGGTGTAAATATGCTTTATAGACGCCATTTTTATAAAAAAATTTAGATTTTAATATCAAAAAGCATATACTTGCAGTATATTAAAATAAAAATGCACAATGAAAAATTTATCACTTAAATTAGACGACCAAATTTTTCTTGAAACAGAGAGAATTTTAACGGGCTTAAAAAAGCCTCGTAATACTTATATCAATGAAGCGATTGAGTTTTATAATCGCCATCAAAGAAGAGCGTGGTTGGAAAAGCAACTTGCTTATGAAGCTGAATTGGCAGGAGAAGATTCTGTTGAAATGGCTCGCTCGTTAGAAAATTTAGACCCTCATCTTATTGATTGAACCTATTTATTTTATTTCACAATTAACGACTATGAGAAAATTTGAAGTTTGGCTGGCTGATTTAGACCCCTCTTTTGGTACTGAAGCAGGTAAAATACGACCAGTTATAATTGTCCAAACCGACTTTCTTAACGGCAAACATAAATCAACTTTGATATGCCCCATTACAAGCAAAGTAAAACTTAAAATGCGTGTAATCTCTATACATTTGAATGTAGGAGATGCAGGGCTTGATGCTAATTCTGACATCATGGTTGACCAAATTCGGTCAATTGACAATACACGCTTTGTCAAAAAAATTGGCGAGCTACCCCCTCAGTATCACAACGCTTTGAATCAAAGTTTACGCGATGTGATGGATTTATGAATGAAAATCCAACCCATGCACGGTCGCTTTCACATACCCTTTGCGAATAGTGAAATCGCCAAAATGCTCCCTTATTTCCCTGTTTTTAGAATAATCTTCAATAATTGGCTTCAATTCTGCAATAATTTCCTCTTCATTGAGCATTTCTTTATAGAGTTTATTCAAGCGTTCGCCATTAAATGCTGCGCCGAGATACAAATTATAACGTCCGATTGCCTTGCCAATCAAACCAATTTCTCCTAAATAAGGGCGGCCACACCCATTCGGGCAGCCGGTCATACGAATAATAATGTCTGTATTATCCAAACCGTTCATCCGCACCAGTGCATCCAATTTGTCAATCAAACGCGGCAAATAACGTTCTGCTTCAGCAAATGCCAATGTGCAAGTGTTCAAAGCCACACACGACATGGAACTAAGGCGCAAAGCCGTGTGTTTATAGGTTTCGCGCAACACACCTTTTTCGCTTAAAATATCCTGCACTTTAGCTTTGCTTTTAGCCGGAATATTACAAATCATGAGGTTTTGATTGCCCGTCAAACGGAAATCGCCTAAGCCGAGCATAGCCACTTGATGCAACGCCGTTTTCAGTTTATACTGAGGGGTATCTTTCACCCGACCACCTTCAATGAAAAGGGTCAAATTGAGGTTGCCATTATAATTTTCAGACCAGCCATAAGCATCACCTGTGCTTTCAAATTTATATGGTTTAGCAGCTTGCAATTCATATCCCAAACGGCTATTTATTTCATCTTTAAAAACATCTAATCCGACTTTATCAATGGTATATTTCAAACGTGAAAATTTGCGATTTTCTCGATTGCCCCAATCCCGTTGGATGGTCATAATGGTTTCACAAGCCTTGACAACTTTATCTTTTTCACAAAATCCAATGGTATCAGCTAATCGCGGATAGGTATCCAGCATCCCGAAAGTCATTCCAAAGCCGCCACCGATTGCCACATTGTACCCCCTCAGTATCCCGTCTTCAATAATAGCTGTCAAGCCAATATCGTTGGCATAAATATCCACATCATTATGCGGCGGAATCGCTAAAGCAATTTTGAATTTACGAGGCAAATAATGCTTGCCATAAATCGGCTCATTATCAGATGCTGTTGTTCGCGTAATCAATTCATTGGCTTTAGCCACTAATTTGCCTACAGAAGAGTCGCTTTCTACGCGGACGGACGTATCATCTTCTTGATTTTCAAGCCATATTTCGTAGTAAGCAGACGTTTTAGGAGTCAAATGCGCTGAAATTTGCTTGGCGTGTTCGTACACTTCCGCATGGGCGGGCGTTTCGTAAGGATTGGGATTCATCATCACATTTCTGTTGACATCACCACAGCCCGCAATCGAATCCAACAAAACTTCATTGAATCCTTGAATCGTTTTTTTCAAATCCCGCTTCAAAATACCATGCAATTGAAACGCTTGGCGCGTTGTCAATTTCAAACCGCCGTTACCATATTTATCCGCCAAATCCGACATATTGAGCCATTGCTGAGGCGTACAAATACCGCCTGGCACGCGCACCCGTATCATGTACGTAAACAACGGTTCGAGTTTTTGCCGTTTGCGCTCACTGTCAATATCCCTATCCGTTTGCTGATACGAGCCGTGAAATTTTATCAACTGCGTATCATCGGCAGCGATAGCGCCCGTTACAGCATTGTGCAAGCTCTCTACCAACG
>JAYUUR010000080.1:0-2079 GCA_043754475.1 Saprospiraceae bacterium
CACACAGACAGTACTCCCTGAATTAACCACTTCATTGGATACTTTAAACTGTACAGTTGGAAAAACAGCCTTACCTGTTCCGTTGCAGCTTACACCATCAGTAACAATAATATCATATTGCCCTTCTTCAGGCACTGTAAAAGTCAAGGTGTTGCCATGTGAGCGCGTACCCGATGTAATAGTGCCTACTACTGAGGGGTTACCATTTTTTTGAATAACTATACTTGGATAAGTAGAGCCGTCATATTCAGATAAACCGCCTACTACTTGAAAACTGCCTGATAGTGTACCCAAAGTTTGGTTCGTAACTCTTATAGAATTTAAATAAACAACTGAAAACGTGTCTCGCGGTGTTTGATCTGCAATATTGACATTGACATTCACACAAGCCGTGTCACCTTCTGCATCGGGCAATGTGGCATTGAAATTATAAATAGTAGCTGGTGCAAAATATTGTTTTAACGGGCGACCATTGTTGAATCCATTTTGCAAACTGCCGTTATTGACGAAAGTATCTCTGCCCGTTATATCTCCTCTGGCAATATACAGCCCATTGGTAGGTGCACTCCCATTAAAAGGCGATTTATTGATACAAGCATCGGCTTTTACATCGCTCCAGCGAGGTCCGCTAACAGTCGGTGGACAATTATAAAATATATAACCAATGCCCGCAGTGGTTGAAGGTCTGGGGTCTTCAGTCAAGTTAGAGCCTTGATTGGATACGTAAAGAGTATCGCCAAGACAAAGAAAACGCACATTATTAGAAAGTGCCCTTACGCCCGTAGTGCGTGTAGTTTTACCAGCCGATGCCGTTCCCAAGCACGGAGCCAATAAAGAGCGTGTTTGTAAAGTGGATTGGATGCCCATGAGTGGCTCAGGTACTTGAGCAGACGCTACCGAGCCGATGAATAAGAGTGTTAAAATCGGTAAAAATCGTTTAAACATTTATATATATTTTAGAAAAGATTAATCGGAAAGGGAGCAAAAATAACCATCTCAAGGCAAACCGTCAATTATTTTTTTATCAGCTTTTTATCAGCGTAAGAATTTTAATCCAATATTAAGCGAGTATTTTTTGCAATAAAAAACGTCTTCAAAAAGGATTTATTGCTTTGGAAGGTATGAATAGCCTTGCAAAAAGAGGCTTTCGACAATAGGTATATTTTACTATTCAAATTGATTGCCGAAATTAGATAAAACCTCGACAACTTATGTAAAAGATACTTAATTTCTCAGTTTTGCTGCCTGTCCTTCGGATTTAATTTCAAGGAAAACATAAATTTTAGATACAACCGCGTATCTTTGCGCCGCTTTTTTAAGAATATGAACCTTATCATTGATATTGGCAATACAAGAGCTAAAATGGCTTTTTTTCATGAAAATGATTTCGTAGAGAAAGCGATTTTGGATAATCTAACGTTAGATGCTTTGTCCGCTTATTTGAATGGACACACTATCGAGGGCGTTATCATGTCCGTTACGGGGTATGATACTGAGGGGGTCGCTAAAATGCTGAGTGAAAAATATTTTTTTATTCAACTCAATCATCTTACTCCTATACCTATTCAAAATCTTTATGGCACACCCGAAACTCTCGGTAAAGACCGATTGGCAGCGGTGATAGCAGCAAAATTTTTAAGACCTAATGAAAATTGCCTTGTGATAGACTCGGGTACGTGCATAACGTACAATTTTTTGAGCAAGACAGGTCAATTTTTAGGCGGCAACATTGCTCCCGGCTTGAATATGAGGCTAAAGGCGATGCACCATTTTACTGCAAAATTGCCTTTAATAGACCGAAATACTGAGGGGGGGGTAGCCGAACTCGTTGGTAAAACAACTGAACAAGCCATGCTCAACGGTGCACAAATCGGTTTGCTCGCCGAGGTAGAGGGTTTTGCACAACGTTTTCAGAAACAATTCGGCGATATACAGGTCATCGTAACAGGTGGTGACGGAGCGTTTTTGAATAAAAATTTAGCTATTGAAAAAATATATTTTGAACCCAATCTCGTTTTGATTGGACTGAATCGGATTTTGAATTTTAATAAAAAATGAATTTAAAGAAAATTGTTATTT
>JAYUUR010000081.1:0-18365 GCA_043754475.1 Saprospiraceae bacterium
TTTGAAGGCACGGATGCGAGTGTGGGAAGGGGTACAGAGAAGCAATTTCAAATATATGGCTCCCCTAATTTTCCTAAAGAAAAAGCAACGTTTGAGTTCACACCTCAACCGAATGAAGGTGCGAAGAAGCCATTTCATGAAAATAGAAAATGTTATGGATTTGACCTTACTACTTTGAATATGAGTGGCTTACAAAGTGAAAGAAAAATTAATTTGACATATTTATTGGACTATTATAAAAATTATCCGAATAAAGATTCATTCTTTTTAAAGAATAATTTCTTTGATAAATTAGCCGGCACTACTCAAATGCAACAACAAATTAAAGATGGAAAATCAGAGGTAGAAATAAGAGCCACTTGGAAACAAGGACTTGAAAATTTCAAAAAAATTAGGAAAAAATATCTCCTTTATCGAGATTTTAAATAAAGTAATATCTTTTAGAAGTATTTTTGCAGATTGAAATAAGTTATTTTTATTTTGTAAACCAATGATTTTCAATGATTAAGATGTTAAAAATATTTTCATTTATATTTATTGCCATATATTTTACAGCATGTGGCATAGTAAAAAATCAACCGCAGCGACCTATGGAAAGCTATCAGCCACCTACGGAAGTACCCCCCTCAGTATCAACGGTCAATATTCCTGTTCGACTCAATGCTGCGGAAATTGAACGGCTTTTGAACAACCGACTCAGCGGCGTCATTTATGAAGATAAAAATCTTGAAGATGATGGCTTGATGATGAATGCGACTAAAAGCCAGAATATTAACATTCGATTGGATGGTTTGCAAATGAATTATCGCGTGCCGTTGAAGTTGTGGGTGTTTAAAAAAGTGTTTGGTAATAGAGGTTTTGAAGCAGAAGGCGAGTTGGCTTTGACGTTTAAAACCACCATCAATATTAATCCCGATTGGACGGTGCAACCCGTCACCGAACTTGTGGGGTATGATTGGATTAAAAATATGGCAATGAAGACGGGTTTTGGCAGTATTGACGTGAAATATATCGCTAATATTATCATTGACCGCAGTAAAAGCACCTTGACATCGGCTATTGACCAGCAGTTGAAAAATCAATTTCAGATAAAAAGCAGCCTTGAAGAAGCCTGGCAACTCATGCAACGACCCGTGAGTATGAACAGCAGTTATGGCACTTGGTGGGTGAAACTGACGCCTCAAAGTATTGCCATGACACCCTTTCGGACAACAGGCGATGTGATTGAAAGCACTATCACGGCAACTTCCTACGCGGAGGTAGTAGCAGGAACTCAGCAGCCTAACTTTTATCCGAACACAACTTTGCCACCGTTTCAATTGGGCGGTGCGGCGGTCAATGATTTTGCAGCCAACTTGACAACGGATATTTCGATGAAAGAAGCAGAGTCTATGGCTAAGACTTATGTACTCAATCAGAAATTTTATCCAGGCGGTAAAGAAATAGTGGTGAGAGATATTCAATTGTTTGGACAAAATGATAAAATCGTAGTAAATGTTTCATTTTCAGGGAGTTATGAAGGTAGTTTGTATTTAATAGGTCGCCCTATTTTCAATCCTCAGAAAAATACGATTGAGATGGAAGACCTTGATTATGATTTGCAATCAAAAGATTTTATGCTTCGAAGTGCAAAATGGCTTTTTGATAAAGTGATTTTGAAAAAAATGAAGGAGGCTTGTGTGTTTCCATTAGATGAAAATGTCAAGTTTTTTAAGACTACGATGAACGATATGCTGCGTGAATATAAGTTCACAAACAACGTGATACTGAGGGGTATGGTAAGCAATATAAATGTGCAGCGGATTCAAATTCAGCAAGGCAATATTAAAATATATGTATCTTCAAACGGTACACTCAATTTGGATGTGAACGGTTTAGATAGTTTTTAAAATTATATAATTTAAAACTAAGTTTATAAATGGCTGAATATCAATCATTTTTGTATGATGAATTTCCACAATTATTGGAAAAATTAGAAGCTGAGAAAGAAGCAAAATGGGGCAAAATGAATGCTCATCAAATGGTAGAGCATTTAGCCCATATCATGAGTATTGCCAATGGGCGGTTTGCTATTACACCCAATGCTGAGCCTGAAAAATTGGCTTATCGTAAAATGCGTTTTTTAGAAACTGAATATGCTTTTCCAAGAGGTGTGCGCGTAGAATTTATTACTGAAGAACCCATTCCAACTCAATTTCTTATGATGAATCAATCGAAGGAATTCCTCTTAAATCAACTCCAGCGTTTTTTGGATTATCATTCCGAACATCCCGACTTGATGCCCGTGCATCCTGTGTTCGGACCCATGAATTATGAGGAGTGGGTGCAATTTCAAGCGCGACATATTAAGCATCATTTTCAACAATTTGGTGTTTTAGAAGAAGATTTCATGATTAGAGCCTTATAAAAAAATAAATTTTCTTAAAATCCGTTTAAAAGTCACCTTTTTTTAATCTTGAACACGTATTATTATCTAATTTTGTAACTTAATTTATTTTTAGAATAAAACCCATTATCATTATCATGAAAAAATCCGTTTTGAAAAACATCTTTTTGCCAATCGTTGTGTTGGCTATCATTATTGTCTCAATGTCTTCATGCCAAAGAGGCTATGGCTGTCCGTACAAAATGCAAGCAAAAGCGGAAGCCAATCGGTAATTTTTAAGTTAAATAAACGCTTATTTTTTAATTAATATTTAATTCCATGATAAATTGGATTCCCTTGGAGTCGCAATCCCAGTTGGATATTATTATTCAACGTTCGCAGAAAGTTCCCTGCCTAATATTTAAACATTCCACTCGATGCAGTATTTCAGCGATGGCAAAAAGTCGTTTTGAAAAAAATTGGGATTTTGAAACCGAAGAAATTGAGCCTTACTATCTCGATTTAATCGCCTATCGCTCCATTTCAAATGAGATTACTGAAAAATTGGGTGTTTTTCATGAATCTCCACAGCTATTGTTGATTCAAAATGGTGAGTGCACTTATGATGCATCACATTTGGACATTACAGTGTCGGAATTACGAGATTGTATATGACTCTTTTCCTCACCGAAGATGGCTCTCATTCCGTTCATTCGGAACAATTTGGCGTTTCCTACCATTCAAAACATGGTGCTATACAGGAAACGCAACACGTTTTTATCAACGCCGGTTTAGACTATATCCTACAACAGTCACCCACCGAAATCAATATCCTCGAAATTGGCTTTGGCACTGGCTTGAATGCCTTCATGACTTTCCTTCGATCTGAGCGTCAACCCATATTGGCAACAATTAATTATTGCGCCATCGAAGCCTACCCCCTCAGTATGGAACAGGTTTTTGAACTCAACTATGTTGAGCAATTGGATGCAGCATCCTATGAAGATATTTTTATTAAAATGCATTCATCTGATTGGACAAAGGTACACCCCCTCAGTAAAAGATTCAATTTTAGAAAATTATTGATGAATTTTGAAGACATTGATTTTCAGAATCATATGGATTTGATTTATTTTGATGCTTTTGCGCCAGATGTTCAGCCTCAACTTTGGGAACAAGATTTAATGGAGAGAATGTTTAATGCATTGCGTTCACAAGGAGTCCTAACAACCTATTGTGCTAAAGGCGTGGTCAAAAGAACACTCAAATCTGTGGGCTTTTTTATCGAATCATTGCCTGGTCCGCCAGGGAAAAGGGAAATGACAAGAGCTATTAAAAAATAACAATTTGTTTCATTGAATTTTTGTGACACTTTTTTATAGTTTTATAAGAAACAAAATTGGTTAAAAAAGTAATAAATAATTATTTAAATAATTGATTATCAGTTAGTTATAATTTTTTGAACATAAATAATTGTATAAAATCATGTCACAAAATATGCGTATAGCTCCATGCATATCTTGCCCGATTGATTATTATGGTATAAATTTGCTTCATAATTGTTTTAATAAGGTTTGTTTAGATTTTTGACATACTCGAACGAAAGACATAAGAAGAAGAATTTTTTATGCACTACACACTAAATAAACCCAGTTTTAACAAGAAATCCAAATGAGATGATTCATCTTATGAGTCAATTAAGTAGTGTGAACAATCTGCATATCGCGCTCGTCACTTAAAGTTTAAAGTGACGGGCGTTTTTTTTTGCCCTCTCTCACCTGAAACATAGATTAAGCGGTTGCGTAAATATGGAAATTATTTATCATTAAAACTTCTTAATCATGACAGAAATAGAAAAAATTGTATTAGGCGTCGGTTCTCGCGTGAAGCATCCTGCTTTTGGCGAAGGCGTCGTTATTTGCTTGCACAGAGCCGTATATGAGGTATGTTTTATGCTTTATGGTATCAAAAGCGTTGGGAAAGACTACGATTCATGGACAATTATTGATGCCGTTCCTACCGATACATCGGTTACTTTCACTGAGGCAGAAAAGTCACTCGCTCGCATTTTAAGAGCGTGGTCTGATATAACAGAGGAAGTGCCACTCGGCGATAAATGGGAAAAAGGAACGATGATTTTAAAACCTTTTGATGCCAGTCAAAAGCCAAAAGAAATTCCCATCGAAACGTTTTTTCATAAAATTACGATGGTGCGTGACCGCGTGCGAGTGATGGAGCAACGCGTGAATGCGAGTAACTTATCGGAAGAAGAAAAGATAAATTTGCAGCAATATATTACGCGTATTTACGGTAGTTTGACTACTTTTAACGTTCTTTTCAAATACAAAGAACATCAATTTGTAGGTGATAAAGGGGAATGATTGGAATATTGAAATATAAATGCTGAATTAAGAATAAAATGAGAAAAGTTTTCCATTTATCATCGTGTAATACGTGTCAGAAAATTTTGAAAGAAACAAATGCTTCAACTGTTTGTGAGTTGCAAGATATAAAAGTGCAAAATATTCAAGCACAAGAGTTAGATTGGTTGGCGTCAAAAGTAGGTAGCTATGAAGCGTTGTTTAGTAGAAAAGCTTTGAAATATCGAGCAATGGGGCTGCATGAAATGACTCTTACTGAGGGGGACTATCGAAGGCTCATTTTAGAAGAATATACTTTTTTGAAACGCCCTGTTTTCATCGTAGATGACGCAGTTTTTGTAGGAAATTTAGCCAAAACTGTAGAAGCCGCTAAAGAAAAATTTTTAATGATGAATGATGAATGATGAATTTTTATCCCTCAGTATTTCCGCTTTGGCTTTTTTTGTCATTCAGAAGGAATCTCTTTGTGCCATTTTTTTTATAAAAGAAAGGCAATTTTAACTTTAAATATCTCAAATAAAGCGAAAAGAGATTCCTTCTGAATGACAAAAATTACTTGCATTGCAAATAAATAGGGGCAGTGAGGATTTTATTGCTTTCATGACCTGCGCGATCTTTTATAGATATTTCATAAATAAGGGTATCAATCGGTTTAGTGGTGGAAGCCTCGCAAGGCGGCAAAACGTTGCAACATGTTGTAAAGAGAAGTAAGCGAATATCGCCCGAAATGCCATTGCCTGCTCCTTGTTCAGGTACATAAGGAATCCGGAAACGTTCGGAAGGTTGATTGGTGCGTTTGTCTGTCAAAAAGATGTTAACACTGTCTTTTCCCTGCCCTAAACTACCTAAATCGCCATCGCCGTCAGTGAATGAAAAAGATAGAAAAAGGGAGTCTTCGATACCCAGCAAGCCTTGACGCATGGTATTTTTACTCAATCCCAAAAACTTAATTTCAGGCTGAATCGGATAGTCCGGTGGGCTGATACAAGTCGCAAACGAGATGATTAATACACCGAAAAGTAATTTTTTTATCTGCATAATTAATTGATTTTCAAAGATTTGAGAAATATTTTAAAAGAAAAAATTGAAAATTTGATACCTAATACTGTTCGGATAAATGCTCTTGCAAAAGAGGATCAATCGACGAATGAAGCGTTCGAATCTTTAGCCCTCCAAGTATTTGAGTATCAGTACGAATATAACGCTTTTTATCGGCGTTATTGTTCGCTCATTGGTAAAGAGTTGTCGAAAATTAGTCATCTTTTGGATATTCCTTTCCTGCCTATCCAATTTTTTAAAAATAATATTATTAAAACGAATAAATGGGCAGAAGAAATCATTTTTTCAAGCTCAGGCACGACGGCTGCTATCACGAGTCAACACTTTGTGAGAGAGGTAGATTTTTATAAAAATATAGCGCGTCAAGGTTTTGAATTTTTTTATGGGAGCATCGGAAATTATTGTGTTTTAGGGCTGTTGCCTTCTTATCTTGAACGGGGCGGCTCTTCATTGGTCACGATGACAGATGATTTTATCAAGCACTCTAAATATGCTGACAGCGGTTTTTTTCTGTATGATTACAGCAAGTTACATAAAATTTTATTAAAAAATAAAGCTGAAAATATACCAACCTTGCTAATAGGCGTCAGCTTCGCATTATTAGATTTTGTAAAGGAATTTACCATCGATTTTCCTGAACTGATTGTGATGGAAACAGGCGGTATGAAAGGTCGGCGGCGAGAGATGATTCGAGCGGAATTGCATGAGATTATTAAAAAAGGTTTTAATACACAATGCATTCATTCTGAATATGGTATGACGGAATTAATGTCGCAAGCCTATTCAAAAGGGGAGGGCATATTTAATACTATTCCGACAATGAAAGTGCTGATAAGAGAATTGAATGACCCCCTCAGTATAATGACTCAAAATGAGCGTTTGGGCGTGGTCAGTATGATAGATTTAGGGAATTTGGATACCTGTAGTTTTATTGCTACCGACGATTTGAGTAAGATTTATGCCGATGGCTCGTTCACTATTTTAGGGCGTTTGGATAATTCGGACGTGAGGGGCTGCAATTTAATGATAGGTAATTAGTAATGGGTAATAGGCAATGAGTAATAGGTAATGAGTAATAGGTAATAGGCAATGAGTAATGGATAATAGGTAATGTACAAGGGTCAATTTTTATAAAATAAAACGGAAGACACTAAGGGGTATCTTCCGTTTTATGTTACAATGGATTACTTATTACCTATTACTCATTACCCATGATTAGATTACCCGCCAGTTTCGACGCGCATTTGATTGATTTGACTATCCCAAAGTTTATTGGCACTTTTGATGTCATTGACATCGCAAAAGTCAGTAATAATTAAGACCGTTTCCTCAGTGATAGGCGATTTGGAAAGTCTGAATTCAAGATATTCGTTGGGCATAGGTGCATCTTCCCATTCAAAGCGGAGAAGTTCATCCTCCCAATCCTCAATCAGAACAGCTTTTTGCTCGTCGCCATCCCAAAAAAAAGTATAGACATTGCCACTAATATCTACCTCATCACAAAACCAACGCACTAAACAGGCGGGAGTTGTCAAAAATTGGTAAACAATGGTGGGTGATGCTCGAAAAATATATTCGATTTTGTACATCGTACGTTTTGCAGCCATAATAATTAAGGTACTTTTAAAAACAATAAAAACTGTTTTTTGAAATTAATAAATAACCAATTTTGATTAATAAAATATTTAATCTGTACTGGAAACGGGTAAATAAAAGATTATTTGATGATTCAGCCAAATTTTTATCGTTTTTTTTTTATTTTTTAATGAAATAAGAAATTTTATTCTGTGAATGTAGGCGCATTAAATCATTTTTCAAAATAAAATTTTGTGACCGATTGAAAAAAATAATGTCCATACATTGATAATTTTGTTGACAAGATTGCCGAATTAACGTACTTTTGTGCGAAATATTGAAAAATATACTCTTTCCTTTCTTTTCCGCCGAAAACCAACTGAAAAAGCAAGATATTTCGTTAATAACATCCACTTTGACTAACAATATAAAAAAAGAGGTACTCTAAGGCATGAGACAACTCAAAATCACCAAATCCATTACCAATCGGGAGAGCCAATCGCTCGAAAAATATTTGCAAGAAATTGGTAAGGTTGACCTATTAACACCTGAAGAAGAGGTTGATTTAGCAAAACGCATCAAGCAAGGCGACCAAGCTGCCCTTGAAAAGTTGACTAAAGCCAATCTTCGCTTCGTCGTGTCAGTAGCGAAACAATATCAAAATCAAGGACTTTCCCTGTCCGACCTCATCAATGAAGGTAATTTAGGTTTGATAAAAGCAGCACAACGTTTTGATGAAACGCGCGGATTTAAATTCATTTCTTACGCCGTTTGGTGGATTCGTCAATCTATCCTACAGGCTTTGGCTGAACAAAGTCGTATCGTTCGTTTGCCACTTAATAAAGTAGGCTCGTTGAATAAAATCAATAAGGCTTTCTCTGAACTCGAACAAGAGTATGAGCGCGAACCGTCGCCTGACGAGTTGGCTCTTTTGCTCGAAATTACGACCGAGGAAGTCGAGACCACGCTCGGTGTAGCGGCTCGCCACGTTTCGATGGACGCACCTTTTGTGGATGGCGAGGACAATTCACTCCTCGACGTTCTTGAAAATACGACCACACCCGGTACGGATACAGCACTCGAATACATCGAATCGCTCCGCCGCGAAATCGAACGCTCACTTTCTACTTTGACTGACCGCCAAAGTGATGTGATTCGCCTTTACTTCGGTATCGGCGTAGAGCATCCGATGAGCTTGGAAGATATTGGCGATAAATTCGGTTTAACCCGCGAGCGCGTGCGTCAGATTAAAGACAAAGCCATCAATAAATTGCGTTCAGCTTCAAAAAGTAAATTGTTGAAGCATTATTTAGGTGCATAATTTTTTAATAAAAACAAAATGCCTACCCTAAATACAGTCCGTAAGTTTTATCCAAAACTTACGGGCTTTTTTTATGTTCAAATTGAACATAAAGGCAATTTGTAAAATATTTTTCCGTTTCAAATTAAGATTATATTTTTGCAAAATTAGTTAAACCCACCCTTAATTTTATGGCGAAAAACATTTCCATACTGAGGGGGTGATTTTTATAACACATTGATAATCAATTTTTTATATAAAAATTTGAATTCAATAACAATTTTGAAGTCCTATCCAAAATGAATAAAAAAATACTACTACCCCTGCTTTCAATCTTTTTTTTATTTCAGCAAAATGTTTTTGCTCAAAAATATAGCAACGAATTCCTCGCCATTGGTGTCGGCGCGCGGGCGCATGGTATGAGCGGTGCAGTGCTCGCAACCAGCAATGATGTCTTTTCTTCTTATTGGAATCCTGCGGGTTTGTCTGCTCTCGAATCGCCTTTTCAAATCGGGGCGATGCACGCTGAGTGGTTTGGTGGAGTGGCGAAATATGATTTTTTAGGCGTTGCCAAACC
Source organism: Saprospiraceae bacterium (assembly GCA_043754475.1). Classification (GTDB taxonomy): domain Bacteria; phylum Bacteroidota; class Bacteroidia; order Chitinophagales; family Saprospiraceae; genus JAAFJT01. Next base: position 9,258 of record JAYUUR010000081.1, read on the forward strand.
TTTGAATGCTTCTAAAAAAAGTGTTATTGGGCTATCAGTTATTCGGTTTGGTATTGATCAAATTCCTTATACGCTCAACCTTGTCGGACCCGACGGCAGCATTAATTATGACAATATCACTGAGTTTTCAGCAGCAGATTATGCTATTCAAGGCTCTTATGCTCAAAATTGGAAAAATATATCTATCGGTGGCAATTTGAAAGTGGTGCGCCGTATCATCGGTTCGTTTGCAGGAGCATGGGGTGTGGGTGCGGATTTGGGCGTGCAATATCGAACAGGCAAATGGCGGCTCGCAGCAGTTGGAAGAGACATAACAACGACTTACAATGCTTGGACAGCTAATTTGACCGATAAAGAAAAAGAAGTATTTACCAAAACCAATAACACCATTCCTAAATCGTCCGTCGAAATTACAAAGCCGACATTTTTCCTCGCAGCGGCTTATGTGACCCCCCTCAGTACAAAATTGAATTTAACAGTAGAAGCGGATGCAGGATTTGCGACTGATGGGCAACGCAATGTGCTGGTCAGCAGCAAAGCATTTAATTTAGATCCTCGCGTAGGTGTTGAATTGGAATATCAAAAAACGATTTGGTTGCGTGGTGGCATCGGCAATTTTCAACGATTGAAAAATGAGGTAGATCCGACTAAAAAAGACTTAAATTTTCAGCCGAATATAGGTGTGGGCTTGAAATTGGGCAGATTGACGGTTGATTATGCCTTGACAAATATAGGCAACGTTTCGCAAGTGCTGTATTCTAATATTTTTTCTTTAAAATTGGATTTGAAAGATAAGTAGTTTGGAGTTATTAACTTTCCAAAAGTTTTGAAACTTTTGGAAAGTTGTGATTTAAAACTGAGGCGGCACTATATTTTTAAAATGCCCATTCAACAAAGCCCTTTGGCGTAAATGCTCCATCTCACGCACGACAGGCAAAATGCGCTGAAGATGGTCGAGCATATAGTCTTGGCGCACCCCCTCAGTTTGGATGCATAAAAACTCATACTCTTGTTCGATGGTGAAGCCGACATAATGTGCCACTTCATACGTTTGAAAACGGAGGGCATCAGTTGGCGATTCTTTATCTATTTTTAAAAGTTCAAATAGCTCTTCTACTAATTCTAAAATCAATTCATTTTTCAAAAAATCGCCTTCACTTTTCTGCAATGCCATATCAAAAACATCTGCTGCGCCATACATTTTGCCAATAGCTTGATTGTAGAAATCGACAATTCGGAACACCCCGACCCCCTCAGTACAAACGTCCATTTCGCCATTGTCATAGCGTTTTTCAATTCTCACAATCCGAATTTCAGTACCGATTTCTGCTATTTTGTTTTCAATAAAAGAAGGTATGCCAAAGGTGCTTTTGGATTTTTCGCATTCCATAATGAGCTGTTTGTAGCGAGGCTCAAAAATGTGTAGATTGAGTTTTTCACTTGGAAAAACCACAATTCTCAAGGGAAACATAGGTAAAAAGCGCGTTTTTAGCATGAAAAGGTATTTAATTCGTAAAACATCTTTCGCATAAAAAAAGTTTCTTACATCAGCAAAACCCTAATCGAGCGCGACAAATTTCTTTTCCATCGCTGATTCTTTTCAAGACATAAAACATATCATCCATTTCTTTTTTTGCATGAATGCTGATGACCTGATTAAGCAAACATTCATTCAAATAATTGATTTCCAAACTGCTAAATTTATCTTCACCCCAATTTCTATAATAATCATTGAGCATCCACTCTATATATTTCACATTGTTAACATGCCCCAAGAAATCCAAATCACTGAAATTTGCCGATTTTTCTGAAGACAATTCGACTCCCTCAGTATCAGGTAATTTTGAAGGTGTTCCACAAAGCGTTATTTTATCCAGCAAAGGCGTATCAAAATTGGTGAGGCGTTTAATGCGATGCGTAATGGTATCTATAGGTGTCCAAAGTGAGTAACCGCAACCAATGTCATGCCCTTGAGCATCAGTCATGATAAAATGGCGATGCGAAAACGGCTGCATTTCGCTCACCCAAGTACTAATATTGACCTCCTCAAGCCATTTCGGAAACCGAATCACTTGAATTTTCAAGCGATTCAATACCCAAAACATGTTTTGCTTTTGCATATCATGATAGCCCAATTGTCTGAAATTGGCATGGTTTCCAGCCGCATCTTGAAAAAGATTGCCGATAGTTGTCATGGTCGCTTCAAGGCTTTTATCGGTCATGAAGGTGCGAATCTTAAACGTCTCTGTCCATTCTCCATTATTTTCCATATTACAAAAATATAAAAAAAAATGTCCTACTTCCAAAAGAAGTAAGACATTTTTACTATTTAGCCCCCTAACCCCCAAGGGGGAACACTTTGGAAGTATGCTAAAATCTTTTAAAATAAACATTTTTAGCAGTTTTCGAATGGTACTCCCCCTTGGGGGCAGGGGGGCTTATTTTATTGCATTTGCGGCATACCAGCCTGTGGTTGTGCTTTCAAATCAAGCACTTTTACCAATTCGACGTAAAACATCAAATCAGAATTAGCAGGAATCGGACCATTTGGATCCACTTTATCGCCATAAGCTAAAGCCGCGGGTACATATAAAACACCCGTTTCGCCTTCTTTCATCAAAGCAATGCCTTCGTCCCAACCCGGAATGACCTGACCTTGTCCGATAGGGAAAGTTATCGGCTGACCACGCTCAAAAGATTGATCGAATGAAACACCATTTTTTAAACTGCCATAATAATGTACGGCTACGCCTTGACCCTTGTTGGGCATTTTGCCTGTTCCTGCATGTAAAACAGCATATTTTATACCCGAAGCCGTGGTTTGAACGTTAGCTGGAAATTTACCTGCGTTATAATCTTGAGCCAAAGTTTTGCATGAATCCACGACAATTTTAGCGCGAGCTTTCATAGATTTCATCATTTCGAAGCTTTGTTTCTCCTCTGGTTTCAACGTAGCGACAAAATCTGCTTCGTTCATCACATTTTTAATCACCAAAGTAATAAGTGCTTGTTTACCGCCCTCGAAACCCGCTGGTTTTGTTTTCATAGTATCCAAATTCATGACGAAAGTAGCACTATCGCCTTTCCCAAGCATTTTAATGCCTTCCATCACCAATTTGAAAATAGGATCTTTCACATCTTTAGTGTCCTCAACTGGGAAACGAGCGGTTTGACCACCCATAGCTGTTGAAAAGAGAAGCTGTGTGTCTTTTTTGATATAAAAATCGGCAAATACGTAATCGCCATCTTTGGCAGTTGCGCCAGAGCCTTTTGTGTGGATTGTGTAATCGTTTCCGCTGGGCGTTTTCCCTTTTTTTCCTCCTTTGCATGCCGTCCAACTAACTAAAACGACCATTGCCAAAAAGAGTGCTTTAAAATTTTTCATTAGATAAATTTAACTTTTAAAATTTTTAAAATCATTTTATAAAAATGTATTGTTGTATTGCTATGTGTTGTCATGTGTAGAAAAACAATATAACAATCTAACAATACGACAAACTAACTATTCAATATCTTCTCTTGATATAAGGGTAAAAGGTTTTTAAATTTGTCAATAGTGGCTTTTAAAGTGGCATAAGAATAACCGCCCGAAGCATTTTTATGACCGCCGCCATTGAAGTGGTCTTTACATATTTCCTGCACATTCAAATCACCTTTTGAGCGCATGGATATTTTTACAATCGTTGGTTGCTCCGTAACAAAAAAAGCCAAACGCACATCTTTCATGGAGAGCACATGATTCACAATCCCCTCAGTATCACCGCGTTGTATATCGAAAATTTCATAATCTTTCTTTGAAAGCCAGACGATGCCTGTTTTAAATTCAGGCAGAACTTCCATTCTTTCATAAAGGCAATGACCTAATAAACGGAGCACTTTTTCAGGCAAATTATTATGAATTAAATCTTGTAAAAGGTAATCATCAACGCCTCTTTCAATTAAATCTGCAACTGTTCTAAATAATTTAGGAGAAGTAGCAAATTTGAAAGACCCTGTATCCGTCACGATGCCTGTATAAAGACATTCGCCTACTGTTTTGTTCACTTTTTCTATATCTCCCAACATTTTTATAAAATCAAAAACCAACTCTGAGGTAGAGGACGCTGTAATATCCGACAGCATAAAATCCACAAAAGGCTCAGGCTCACGGTGATGATCGATCATAATTTTGTGCTTTTTACTGAGGGGTCTTATAATTTCGCCCATTTTATCAATGCGGTCGAGCGAGTTATAATCCAGAGCAAAAATGACATCAGCCTCTTCAATAGCCTTGCGCGTGAGGGCTTGTTGAACGTCAAAAATGATAATTTCTTCAGAATCAGGCATCCATTCAAATATGGGCGGAAATCCAGAAGGAAAAGTCACTGTCACCGAATGCCCAAGTTGAACCAAATAATGATACAAACCCAACGAAGAACCTATGGCATCGCCATCAGGATTACGATGTGAAGTAATAACTATTTTCTTCGGTGATGACAGCAGTGATTTGACGCCTTGAATATCCATAGAATTTTTCTGAGTCCGTTTTTTTAAAAAGCGGTGCAAAGGTCGTTAAAAAATCCTTATTTACAAAACTATAATTTTAATAAAAAATCTTACTTTTGCGCCACTTTTAAGTTGTTTCTTAAAATTAAATTTTTTTTAAATTTATAAAATATTCATTATCAATAAAATAAAAAATTATGGCAACTAACAGAACGTTCACAATGATTAAGCCTGATGGGGTAGAGGCAGGCAATATCGGTGCTATTTTGAACGATATTTGCGCAGCAGGTTTCAAAATCGTCGCATTGAAATACACGAAGCTTTCTACTGAAAAAGCAGGTGAGTTTTATGCAGTTCACAGCGCGCGCCCTTTTTATGGTGAGTTGGTCGAGTTCATGTCTCGCGGTCCCATCGTAGCGGCTATCCTTGAAAAAGAGAATGCCGTTGAGGAGTTCCGTACGCTTATTGGAGCTACAAATCCAGCCAACGCTGCACCGGGTACTATCCGTGCAAAATATGCGAAAAGCATTGGCGAAAATGCTGTTCACGGCTCAGACAGTGATGAAAATGCTGCTATCGAAGGTGCATTTCATTTTGCGGGTGTTGATATTTTTTAGTTGAAAGTTGAGAGTAAGAAAAATAATGTGTGTCAATTCGCATATTTTTCACTTTACCAAACGTTTGTTTGATAAAAATAAACTCTAAAATTAAAAAATTTCGAAGTGACTTCGAGTCACTCCGAAACTTGCGACTTTGAATAAAAAAGGCTTTCAAAATCATGTTGATTTTGAAAGCCTTTTTTATAAATTAAGTAGTAAAATTTAAATTCATAACTCATTCAACCTTCGAGTGCTGCCTTTTACGAGCATTTCAACGGCTTTAACCACATTTTTAGGCTCTTGCATTCGCCAATTTAGACCATTAAAATCAACTCCGAAATGCAAATAATGGTCGAGATGTGAATGTTTCATTTCGTCTACTACATGGTCGAAAGTATTGAGAAACGCAATCCAGCCGCCGTTGAAACTATCCTGCGCTTCCTCTGCCCATTCAGCATAATATTCATCATCCGAACCATGAAAATTCAAGACATTTTCTACAATTAAGACGAATTTTGAAATACCTTTATCAATCAAAGGCTCAATCACGGTGCGTTTAAGGTGCATCACATCGTTGCCAATCGCGTCATTCCATTCACCGATAAACTCAATAATAGCCCCGCCATCTTCATAATCTGCAAATAATATCTTCGCATACAAGGTATCTGCTCCGAAAAAATCCCATTGAGGATGGATGAAATAATTATACACCATGTTTTCAGTGGAGAAAGCACTGTATTCTCTGCCGTAAAAAGGTGAATGATTATCTTCTTCGGATATATAAAATCGCTCGCGCCATTTTTCGAAAGGTTCGATGTCTATCATAAACTCAAATTTTTTATAGATTTAATTAAAAACAAAATTACAAGGTACTTTTGTTTAAAAAATTAAAATTAATGCTCAAAATTATCCTCACAGGTTCCGAATCAAGCGGTAAAACGACCCTCGCACGGCAGTTAGCAGTTCATTTCAACGCGCCTTTGGTAGAAGAATATGCACGCACTTTTTTTGAAAAAAAAAAGACCCCTCAGTATAAACAAGAAGATTTGCTTGAAATTGCACATGGGCAACTTGATTTGGAGCAACAAACCTATAAGGTTTTTAAAAACCTTATAGGTTTATCGCCGCAGTTGATGATTTGTGATTCCGATTTATTAACTATCAAAATATGGTCAAATGAAGTATTTGGAAATTGTAATTCTGAATTAACACAACTTATTGATAATCAATTAGTTATCCCTTCATTGCCCAACCCCCCCAACCCCCAAAGGGGGAGTACGCTCATCGCTCATCACCTATCACCCATCATCTCGTATTATTTTTTATGCACTCCTGAAGGTATCGAATGGGAGGACGACCCTTTGCGTGAAAACCCTCATGACCGTGATCGTCTTTTCAAAATTTATGAAAAAGAGTTAAAATTTTATGAAAAAAAGTATTCAATACTGAGGGGTAGTGAAAATGAAAGGTTTGACAAAGCCGTGACAAAAATTAACCGACTATTAAAAAATCCTGTTTAACTTTGCGGCATCTCTTGGGGTGCTTTCTTTTAAACGAAGAAGGCTGAGATTATACCCATCGAACGTGAGCGGATAATGCCGCTTACGGAAATGAGCTTTCAATTCTTATTTCAGCCTTCGTGGGTATTTTTTATTAAAAAAATTGAAAACATCCCAGTTTTCAAACCATTTTTTAACTAAAAAATACTGTTTAAAATGACCATTCATTTCTTTAAATCCTGCCTATTTGCAGCCTTTTTCCTTTTGATTGACTCCCTCAGTATGCAGGGTCAAAATGCCCCTAATGCTGCTCAAAGTAAAGATTCATTGTTGCAAATGATTGACTTACAACAAGTTACGATTACAGCAACAATGGCATCGGACAAAACACCAATGACTTTTATTAATCTGAAACGCGACCAAATTAGTAAAAATGACTTCGGGCAAGACATCCCATATCTTCTCAAAAATACCCCCTCAGTAGTGGAGACTTCGGACGCAGGGGCGGGCGTGGGTTATACGGGCGTTCGCATTCGCGGAACCGATGCTACGCGCATCAACGTCACGGTGGATGGCGTGCCGATAAATGACCCCGAATCACAAGCACTTTATTGGGTGAATATGCCCGATTTTTCAAGTTCAACTTCGATGATTCAAGTGCAACGGGGCGTAGGCACTTCTACGAATGGGGCAGCCGCTTTTGGGGCAACTATTAATTTGGTTTCTAATACGTTGCGACCTGAAAAATATGTAAATTATACAGGTGGCTTCGGCTCATTCAATACACAAAAACACAGCATTTCGGCAGGTACGGGTTTGATGAAAAATAAGCTGTCGGTGGATATGCGATTGTCGTCCATCAAGTCTGATGGCTATGTGGATAGAGCCTCTTCCGACTTGCAATCGCTCTATTTATCGGGTTTGTATTTAGGTAAAAATAGTAGCTTGAAATTCAAATTTTTTACGGGTAAAGAAAAGACGTATCAATCATGGTATGGTATTCCCATTTCATACGTAAATGATTCAAAATTAAGGACTTATAATCCAGCTGGTACTGATAAATCGCCCAATCCCTACACCAATCAAACTGATAATTACAAGCAAACGCACACCCATTTAGCTTGGAATAAACAACTTTCTACAGCTTGGAAAATCAGTGCCACAGGGCATTTTACGCATGGCGAAGGCTATTACGAAGAGTATAAAGGTGCTCAAAAATTGAGTAATTATTTCAGTGAATACCCCTCAGTAAAAAAGGATTTGATACGTCAATTGTGGTTGAAAAATGATTTTTATGGCGGTATTTTTTCAGCTAATTATAAAAAAAATGCAGTAGATTTTACACTTGGCGGCGGCTTGAATAGGTACGATGGCAACAATTTTGGAAAGGTCATTTCGATTGATTCTGCCAAACTTTTGGCTGCTCCCAGAGAGTTTTATAGAAGCCAATCAACCAAAACAGATGCGAATTTATTTGCTAAAATGAGCTACGATTTGACAGAAAAATTGAGCGGTTTTGCGGATTTACAAATCAGAAATATTGCTTATTCCTACAACGGAACGGATAGAAAAGTTGGTAAAATTGACAGTGCTTTCAACTATCATTTTTTCAACCCAAAAATAGGCTTAAACTATGCTTATACTGAGGGGTCTCGTTTTTATGGCTCATTTGCAGTGGGCAATCGGGAGCCGAATCGAGATGATTTGATTCAAGCACCTGCCAATACGATTATCCAACCTGAACGACTTTTGAATACTGAAATAGGCTGGCATGGGCAATTCAAAAAGGCTCAATTGGGTGTGAATTTTTATCAAATGACTTATAAAAATCAATTGGCTTTGACGGGTCAAATCAATGATGTAGGCGAGGCAATACGCGTGAATGTGGCGGATAGTTATCGCAATGGTGTGGAGTTAGAAGCAGTTTTTGCAATATGTAAACCCTTGATTTTCAATGCTAATGCAGCATTTTCTCAAAATAAAATCAAAAATTTTACTGAAAGAATTGATAATTGGGATACGGGCGGTCAAGATGTTTTCAATAGAGGAAAGACGGATTTAGCATTTTCTCCCAATGCCGTTTTGAATGGCGAGCTTACGTATAATTTTATTAAAAATGACAAGCATGAGGCGAGTGTATCATGGTCAACAAAATATGTCGGCAAACAATATATTGATAATACTTCTAATGAGAATACAGCCTTAGCCGCTTATGCCTATTCCGATGTTAAAATATTTTACACGACACATTTTAAATTTATTAAAAAACTAACGTGTAAATTATTGATTAACAATATTTTAAATCAAAAATACACGAATAACGCTTGGACGTATCGCTTCAATTCTGCAGGCTATGACCCTCGCCCGGATGACCCTTATGCACGGCTTGAAAAGGGCAGTACTTACAATTTGACGGGCTATTTTCCGCAGGCGGGTAGAAATGTCATGTTGGGAATTTCTGTAGATTTTTAAAGTATCGGGGAACTCCAGTTCCGCATTATCATTGATTGTAAAATTGATAATGC
>JAYUUR010000082.1:0-2067 GCA_043754475.1 Saprospiraceae bacterium
GGCGAGTATGCCAAAGCTATTGTAGATTTTGATAAAGCCTTAAAAGCTGACCCTAATCACCTGCATGCACTTGATCTTCGGGCGGCAGCTAAACAATTCAGCCATAAATATGCAGAAGCCATTGCGGATTTCAATCAAGTGCAAAAGCTGCATCCCCAAGAGTTTTCATCGCATTTTAATAGAGGTGAATGTTATCAATATTTAGGAAAACACCGTGAAGCGATTGTAGATTTTGATACCATTTTAAAGAAAAATGATGAAAGTGCGGACGCCTATTTGCATAGAGGTATTTCCAAACAAATATTGGGTCAAAAAGAGGCTGCTATGAAAGATTTGAATCAATATTTTGTTAAAAGAGTGTCTAATCGATTGAGAGAATTAACCGATTTCAAGATAGTTGAACCCGATTTATCGACCAGTCAAATGATTGTCGGCTGTTTGTTTGTTGATTACAATGCACCAAAAGACGGCATAGAATGGTTGGATTTGGCTTTGGCTTCCAATCCGAATTTGGATAGGGCGAAGGGGTGTAAAGAGAAGGCATTAAAAAAGTTATGAGTTATGAGTTATGAGTTTTTGACAAACTCATAACTCATAACTCATAACTAAACAAACCCCCTCAGTACCAGCAACGATTTTTGAATAAAACCTGTATATTTGTTCTTAAAAATAAAGAGATGGAATTCAAAGATTTAGATTTAACAAAAGAATATACTTATGCTGATTATGTGAAATGGACATTTGAAGAAATGGTAGAACTTATTAAAGGGCGCGTTTTTCGGATGGCAGCACCTTTGTCTAATCACCAAAAAACATCTGGTAATTTACATCGGCTTTTTGCTAATTATCTTTATAAAAAACCTTGTGATGTCTATCATGCGCCTTTTGATGTGCGTTTGCCAAAGCCACTCCATCATCGAAAATCGGATAAAGATATCACGACAGTTGTACAACCCGATATTAGTGTGATCTGTGATATAAATAAAATTGACCGACGGGGTTGTATTGGTGCACCTGATTTGATAGTTGAAATATTATCAAAAGGAACGGCTGAAAAAGATGTGAAAGATAAATTCCAAGTGTATGAAGAATCTGGCGTTCAAGAATATTGGATTACCAGTGTTGAAGACGAAACAGTTTTAGTCTATCGGTTAGATAAAAACAATTCTTATCAAGCAGACCATCGCCCATATGTGCAAGGCGATGCTATTAAAGTCGGCATTTTTGACGATTTTTCTATATTAGTTGAAGACATTTTCGAGGGACTTATAGATTTTAAAAAGTAAATAAATGCTCTCAACTTTCAATATTTAGAAAATCCTTAATTTTTCATGCGTGTTTCGTCGCTATGTAAACGAACATAGACTTTATGTACGCGTGTTTCGTCGCTATGTAAACGAACATAGACTTTATGTACGTGTGTTTTGTCGCTATGTAAGTGAACATAGACTTTATGTAAGCGTGTTTTGTCGCTATGTAAGCGAACATAGACTTTATGTAAGCGTGTTTTATCGCTTTGTAGGCGAACATAGGTTTTATGCAAGCGTGTTTTACCGCTATGAAAAACGATAAACTACTGAGGGGGTGTCTCTCGGTATTTTGTCGTTTACCAATCTATAAATTCCGCTTCTTCAATTCTTTGCCTATTGCCTATAACATCGCTTAAATAAACTTGCAAGCGCTTGGATTAAAAACTATTTTGCCGGTCATCGTTTAAGCCTAATAAAATTTTAATTATTCGTTAATTAACCATTAAAAAAAATAAAAATTTTATGCTTTTAAATATTTCTTTCTATCTTTATAACGTATTTAACTATATTTTTTAATTTTAAAAATTAAATAAAATGCAAAAAGTATTAAGATTTCCTTTCTTGGCAATTCTATTCTCTGCCTTATTTTTCTTTTCTTCTTGTCAAAAAACGGATTTAGATAGCATTCCGGCAAACAACAATAACGCAAATGATTTTTCATCTGCCTCTCTAAATGAAAATGCTGTTCAAAATGAGGTTCTGGTAAAATTTAAAGCCGGAACAAGCCAATCCAAAAAAGATGAGGTATTATCAAATC
>JAYUUR010000083.1:0-2063 GCA_043754475.1 Saprospiraceae bacterium
ACTATTAGAAAAAGGTATCAATAAACAATATGAGCATCCCGCAGCCGTATGAGGTCAATCACCAAGACAAGACTTATAAATTCACCACCGATAATGGTATTTTCTATAATATTAGTTTCTCTGATGGTTCTTTTTATTTCGCCAATCTTGAACCACACATCCCTATTTATGAGTTAGCCATCAAGTTTATAAGTTTGGGTGATTATTTTTCTCCTCCTCAAGATAGAAGGGCTGAAATTACAATCATTGAAATAATTCTATCTTTTCTATCCGAACATACCAATAGTATTATTTACACCTGTGATAATATAGATAATCGTCATCATGCTCGGAATCGAAAGTTTAATATTTGGTTCAACCGTCACCAATCAACCGATTTAGAAAAATATGACTCCACTTTCGTTGTTGAGGACACCGGAATCTTGGCTTCGCTCATAATACATACCCAAAATCCTTTTAAAGAAGAACTCATAAAAGTATTTGCTGAACAAGTAAATGAATATCGAAAAGACTAACAGTTGGTGTTTCACAACAATCATCCCTATCACCCCCCTCAGTATGAATTGTATAATCCCCATTATTTTCCAATAAAATTATTCTCAAAAGAAATGGAATTGTATATTTGCGCGTCATTTCCAAATTAAACCGCATATTTCCTACCAATTAATAAAAAAAATTAGAGCAAAATGAGCGAAATCATTGATGTAAAAGCAAGAGAAATTTTAGACTCTCGCGGCAACCCGACTATTGAAGTTGAAGTCATGACTGAGGGGGGGGCAATTGGCAGAGCAGCGGTGCCTTCGGGTGCGTCAACCGGCACACACGAAGCAGTGGAGTTGCGCGATGGCGATAAAAAACGCTACCTCGGGAAAGGTGTTCTGAAAGCAGTTGAAAATGTCAACGACATTATTTGTCATGAACTTATCGGCTTCGATGTTTTTGAGCAAAGAGCGATTGATAAATTCATGAATGAATTGGACGGTACGCCCAACAAAGCTAAATTAGGCGCAAATGCCATACTCGGCGTGTCTTTAGCCATCGCTAAAGCTGCGGCGAAGGAAAGCCGTCAACCGCTTTACCGTTACCTCGGGGGTGTCAACGCGCATGTGATGCCTGTGCCACTCATGAATATTATGAATGGTGGCGAACACGCTGACAACAGCATTGATTTTCAAGAGTTTATGATTATGCCTTTGGCTGCGGATTCTTTCAAAGAGGCGTTGAGAATGGGCGTTGAAGTGTTCCACGCTTTGAAAGGTGTCTTGAAAAAGAAAGGTTATTCTACCAACGTGGGTGATGAAGGTGGTTTTGCACCGAATATCAAAAGCAATGTTGAAGCCATCGAAACGGTCTTAATGGCTATCGAAGCGGCCGGTTACAAAGCCGGTGAAGACATTATGATTGCGATGGATGCTGCCGTGAGTGAATTATACGATGCTGAAACAGGTATGTATGTTTTCAAAAAATCAGGTGGTGAAAAAATGAGTACAAGCGATTTAGTCTCTTTTTGGACGGATTGGAGCAATAAATACCCTATCCTGAGCATCGAAGACGGCTTGGCTGAAGATGATTGGGACGGTTGGAAAGCTCTGACAGTTGCAATTGGAGACCGTGTGCAGCTTGTGGGTGACGACCTTTTCGTAACCAATGTTGACCGCCTTCAAAAAGGTATTGACAATGAAATTGCTAATTCAATCCTTATAAAAGTCAATCAAATCGGTTCTCTTTCTGAAACAATTGATGCCGTCAACCTCGCTACACGCAACGGTTACACGAGCATCATGAGTCACCGCTCAGGTGAAACGGAAGATACGACCATCGCTGATTTGGCAGTCGCTTTGAATTGTGGACAAATCAAAACCGGCTCTGCAAGCCGCAGCGACCGGATAGCTAAATACAACCAATTGCTCCGCATCGAGGAGGAGTTAGGCTCAATGGCTATTTATCCTGGCAGAGCATTGTTATGGTAAATTTTCTTTGTTAAATAGAAAAAAGGGCGAATTGACAAGCAATTCGTCCTTTTTTTATTAAAATGTCATTGCGAGGAACGTGGCAACTGAGGG
>JAYUUR010000084.1:0-2062 GCA_043754475.1 Saprospiraceae bacterium
ATCAATATCAGCTACCGCCCCGAAGTAGGCAAAGACAAATGGGTTTTTCATATTGATGAAAAAACTAAGTTGATTGCCAAAATGGAATATCACCATAAAACCGATCAAGGTCAAGCCCTGCCGGAAGAGTTTTTTTGGACAGATTATAAACAAGCAGGCGGTTTAAATATCAGCCATAAATGGATGCGCTATTGGAGCAATGGCAAGCCATTGGAAGAAATTACTTTCTCTAATTTTGATTTTCAAACAACGCTTCCCAAACAGTTTCATGAGCGACCTAATGAGTTGATAAGTGCTACAACTCCGAAATGATAAAGGGAAGTACTTGTTATCGCAACTACCCCTCAGTATAGCAAGCATTTTTAAAGATTGGTAGGGTTAACGTTATTGTTATCACCCGATAGCTCCCCCTTTTTATCCGATTTTAGGTAATTTTGCTTTGATACCACCTCAATACCTTTAGCTTCTGTTTCTTTCCTAAATTTTCCTGCCATTTTCCCTCCATCTATTGCTACGTCATGGTTTTCATTAAAACCTTGAGCATCTTCTTTGACTGCCATAGATCGCGTTATTTCTTCGCTCAATGCCGTAAAAATCAGCTCTAAGGGTGTCATGTGGTCGCGTAAGTTTTCGCTGGGTTTGGCAAGCCCTTTCAATTCTTTATGCTCTGATGGAGTCAAGCCAAACGTTCCTTTGGCAACTGTGGCAGTCAAAATGCTGTACTCCTGCCCTTCTTTAACCCCTCTTTTTTTCCATTCTTCGGTGAGCTGCTTTCGGGTTTCGATGGATTGCATCCGCCGCTCAATCCATTCATCAGAATATCCTTTGGCTTTATAAATCTCTCTTAAACGTTCAAAACCGAGTTCAGGGTTTTCCGTTTCTTCTATGCGTTCTGTGGACACTTGCGCCATCCACTGTTTTAAAGGCTCTGCTTTGGGAGAAGGTACGGACATGACGATACGGAGTACCCCCTCAGTATTGGCGCTGTCTGTCTTGTAGCTTTTACCATCTGATGAGAGCATTTTCAGTTGAACCCAAATTGGGTTCAACTCACTCTCTTTCTTAATTTTTGCTTTGAGTTTTGACCAATAGGTTCTGGGTATTGGGCTATCGGTCAATATTTCAATCACATCCACGATTGAAAAAAACCATTGGTCGTTGTGCCAAATCTTTCTAATTTCTTTACCTTCAAAAAAGGCTAATTTATTTTGATCTTCCATTCTTTCAATTTATTGATTAAAAGTTTACATTAATTACAATGTTTACATTGTTTACTCATGAAACAATGTAATAAAATGCGATTAGTCGGGTTGTTATGGAATGGGCAGCACGGTACCTTTAGCATTTTCATATTGCTTGACATAATCGTCAATGGCTGTTTGCACAATGTCTTTGATATTTTGCCTATCCCAATAAGCAATAGCTTTAATTTTTTCAAGCGCATCTTCCTTAACTATAAAAGTAGCACGGGTCTCCCCTACTTTCAAACCTCTTTGAACGGATGTTATTACCGGCGTTTTTTTATCTTCAATGTCCGTTGGTGGATTTTCAACCTCTGTGGCTGTTTTGATAAATGAAGGTAGAGATTGAATTTTTTCATCTTCTATTTTGGGCGCAATGGGCACGATGGATTCATTGCGGCGAGGTGTCGCTAATAACATATCAGCATTGATGAGCATTTTTTTTGCCATTTCTAATAATTTTTACAATGTTTACATGTTTTACACAGTAAACAAATGAATAAATTAAATTAATATTTCTTTAATGAGTTGACGATAATCATCTGCGCCAACGCTTTTGGGTGCGTAGCGGAAAATATCTAAACCTTGTGTCGGTGCTTCAGCCAAAGCAATATTTTCCCTTATGACTGTCTTAAAAGCAATATCACTCAATGAGTGGCGAATAGTGTCTAAAACATTTCTATTCAACACTTTGCGCCCATCAAATTTGGTGATAAAAACATGGTCAATGCTCAAACCAATGCGACCAATGGCTTCGCTCAAAATAGCATAACCTTTCAAAGCCAAAAACTCCGCTTCAATCGGCACATAAATTTCATCGG
>JAYUUR010000085.1:0-2061 GCA_043754475.1 Saprospiraceae bacterium
AACTCTTCCAAAGTCGGTTTATACTTTGTGTTGCGAGTGGCTTCTTTTTGTATGATGCCATAAAACTCGTTGGCATAATACATGGCGTCTAATTTACAAATTCTGGCTGCCGTTTCCCACTTCACCATCAATTCGGAGAGGCTGTTTTTGAAGCCGTTAAAATCCGTGAGAGCCGTTAATTTGTTGCTAAAATCCTCCGTGTTGTAAGTGCCTGGCAACACTTCAGGAAAGGCAGCAGCCTTTTTAGCGCAAATCTCCGCAAAAGGGATTTTGTTGTCGCCGAGAGATTGTTGCCCGTTGGTGGCTTTGTGAAATTGCATCAGGAATGCCTCCACTAAGCCGTCGAGTTCATTGATTTTAGCAACAATGTCGCTTTTTTGCACATTGACTGTGTCTAATATTTCTCTTTTTGCCATGATTAATGGGTTTTTAAAGAGTGAAAGAATTGTGTGATTAGGTAAGTAAGATTCGAGTGCGTGACAAAATCGGGGCGGGGAAGCGTACAATCGTAGGAAGATTTTAAATCTTCCTACGATTATGCCCGATTATTCTTATGTTATAAACATAGATACGGATACGTTTTAAGAATGTTTTAATAATATTAAATTATTTTATTTGTTTATTAAACTAATATTTAATTTTGTACGTAAATAAGCACATTTATAACTCATGCGAATTACGGGTTGAAACGACACATTGTGACACTCCGTGTCGAACGCTAATGGCTAAACTGGCGATTATTATAAACATTTTGACTCTCCGAGTCAGTTAAAAATGGTTTTTTCCAATAGAATTCCTTCGGAAGATGACTCGGAGAGTCAAAATGTTTATAATATCGATGAATTTAGTATTTCCACTTGACACGGAGTGTCACAATATAATTTCAACCCGTAATTCGCATAACTCATAACCTAATTCCAAATGCAGCTTTTCCTTGATTCTTTTGGTGCTTTTCTCGGAGTCAGAAACAAACAGTTTTTTGTTCGCACAGGCACAAGCCGCAGCGAACACCTATTTGCTGTGCGGGATGTCAACGTCATATTCCTCACACGAGGCACTACCCACACCGCCGATGCTTTGATATTGGCACTTGAAAATGATATTCCAGTCGTGTTGCTCGATGGCATTGGGCATCCGATAGGGCAGGTGTGGTCTGGTAAGTTTGGTTCTATTGCTACTATAAGGCGCAATCAACTCATTTTTGCTTCAGATACTGAGGGGTGGCGTTGGCTCGCTCAACATTTGCGGCGTAAGATTGAGCATCAAAACGGCGTGTTGCATCAGTTTTCTATCTTGTTCAATCATGATAAAAATGCCATGCGGCGGTTGGCTAAAGTATCGCCTGTGATGCAAGGGCTTGCCAATAACTTCGACCGTTGGCAACCGAAAGTTGATGACCCCAATACCCTCACAGCCAATACTTTCAGGGCTTGGGAAGCCACCGCTTCACGGTATTATTTTCGTTTTTTGGCTTCGGTAGTACCCCCTCAGTATCGGTTCGAAAATCGCAACTTTCGCCCAGCATTGGATAAGTTCAATTGCCTTCTGAATTATCTCTACGGTATGCTCTATGCTTACGTGGAGTTGGCATTGATGAAATCTGGGATTGACCCTTCCATTGGCATCCTGCACGTGGATAGATACAATCGCCCGACAATGGTCTATGATTTCATAGAAGCCTATCGGCATTGGGCTGATACGGTAGCCTTGCAACTCATATTTAATGACTGCTTAACAGATGATTCTTTTTCAGAAATGCCCGATTTTATGAAAGATTCGGATGGTGACCCCGAAGCGCAAGGCTTTTGGTTGGCTAAAGCGGGCAAGCCTGTAGTAGTTAAATCCTTTTTAGCTTTTATGGAAGAACGCGTACCGTATAAACACAATCAACAAAAAAGATTTATCGTACTCGACCTCGAAGCTCAATCGCTGGCAACGGTGTTGAAAAAACATAAGAGTTGATGATGAATGAATTTAATGATGAATGATGAATGATGAATGATGAATGATGAATGATGAATGATGAATGATGAATGATGAATGATGAATGATGAATGATGA
>JAYUUR010000086.1:0-2060 GCA_043754475.1 Saprospiraceae bacterium
TTCACATTCAATCGCTCCGCGATTTTAGAACTATTCAACCCTGCCAATACTGAGGGGTGTTTTAAATTTATGATACATATTGTGTTGAAAGTATGAAAAAATTTATAATCAATTAAAAATCAACTTTTTATATAAAAATGAAAAAAATAATATTCACATTACTAACCTTATTTTGTGTACTTTTTTCATCTTGTTTAAAAATAAGTATCTCTGCGGAAGAACTTGTTAAATCCAATAACGGTAAAAATTTACAAGAAAAAAAGTGGTTAATCGTCACCAATGATACTGAGTTGTCGCAAGAGTTTTTGATTCATTTGAAGAACGATTTGAAGTTTTTTTTAAGACAAAAAAATATGGATGTGCACGGCGTGAATGTCCGTTATACCACTATTGTAGAATCCCGAACAATCTTTAATAATCCATTCATTATTTTTAAAAATGAACCCAATATTGCCATTGGAGAGAGAAAATATAGAAAAAATCGAGTTCAAATAGCCCCTCGTCGAGTGGTGGTAAAAGATTTGCAAAATTTAGAAGATTCATTAGCTCAGATTCAACCTGATGTTGTGTTTAATATTGATGTTAAACATGAGCATCGAGCCGCTTATTTTACCCTTTCAAGCAGTACGCAAGAGTTAGATGATGCCTCATTTTATGCTGAATTAAAATCAGCAGATGGCGGAATTATTTATTGGCAAGGTGAAATTTTAGTAGAGCATTTGGCAAGAATGGATATGATACCCGCAGCTCAAGAAACGGCTGAAAGATTGATTGATATTTTTAAAAAAGAATTGATTATCAAATAGTTATGAATAATATTTTATCAAAATATGCCAATCTGTTGGTCAATTATTGCCTTGAAATAAAAGAAGGTGAAAAGCTGTTTATCCAAACCACAACACTTGCCGAGCCACTCGTGCGAGAGGTATATCGGGCGGCATTGAAAGCAGGGGCGACAGTGGTGGAAACTGATTTTATTTTCAGAGAAAAAAGCCGCACTTTCCTCACCGAAGCATCGGAAGAGCAGCTACGAACTGTTTCGCCTTTTTATAAAATGGCGATGGAAACTTTTGACGCTTATTTGCATATCCGCGCACCTTTCAACCTTCGAGAAGATGCGAATATCGCCTCTACACACGGCGGTACTGAGGGGTCGCAATCAAAGATTCGAGGTGAAGCGATGAAAGATATTTCCAATACTTATTTTGAACGAACAGCCAAACGCGGGCAAAAAGGCGGCTTGAAACGCAACCTTTGTCAATACCCAACCGATGCCGCTGCGCAGGAGGCTGGTATGAGTTTGAGCGAATATGAGCAGTTTGTTTTTAATGCGTGTAAGCTTTTTGAAGATGATCCGATGGCAGCTTGGCTCGGTGTTCGGCAATCGCAACAGCGCATTGTTGATTATCTAAACGGTTGTAAATCAGTGCGTTATGTCGGTGAGAAAATGGATATATCGTTTGGTACTGAGGGGCGTATCTGGATGAATTCAGATGGGCAAACCAATATGCCAAGCGGTGAAGTATATACCTCGCCCGTAGAAGATTCGGTGAATGGTGTGGTGCATTTCAGCTATCCCTGCTTGTACAATGGGCATGAGGTGGAAGATGTCACGCTGTGGGTAAAAGATGGATTGATTGAAAAATGGCAGGCAAAACGGGGGCAGGATTTTTTAGATAAAATATTCGACCTACCAGGCACACGCCGTTTTGGAGAAGCAGCTATTGGCACCAATTACGGCATCAATAGAATGACTAAAAACATTTTGTTTGATGAAAAAATAGGCGGCACGATTCACATGGCTATCGGTCAATCGTATATTCAAACAGGTGGTAAAAATCAATCGTCTGTCCATTGGGATATGATTACGGACATGACAAATGGTGGTGAAATATATGCTGATGGAGAGTTGATTTATAAAAATGGTGTGTTCCTAATTTAATTCATTGAAAAATTAGGCACTCTCGACGTCAAAATATTATAAAATGTGAGGACGCTGATGTCGTGACGCATGTAACGAGTAAGCGGCATGGCTTTAATAAAAACCAAAACTTCTTCTT
>JAYUUR010000087.1:0-2060 GCA_043754475.1 Saprospiraceae bacterium
AATATGCGATTGATAAATACATCAAAGCCGTAGGAAAAGGCTTATTGAAAGTGATGTCGAAAATTGGTATTTCAACTTTACAGTCTTATGCAGGTGCTCAAATTTTTGAAATATTGGGCTTAAACAGTGAAGTTGTAGATAAATGCTTTACTAAATCGGTGTCACGTATAGAAGGCGTAGGTTTTGATGGTGTTGCAGAAGAGGTTTTGGCAAAACACCATTTAGCCTATATCGAAACGCCGCTTGGTTTGACACGTCAGTTAGAAGAAGGCGGCATTTATCAATGGAAACGTCGTGGAGAAGCGCATACTTTAAACCCGCAATCTATCCACTTTTTGCAAGTTTCGACTCGGACGAATGATTATGCTGTATATAAAAAATATGCAGAAGTCATCAATAAACAAGATGAACAGGCTCTGACACTGAGGGGTCTATTGACTTTCAGAAAAGGTACGCCCGTTCCGATTGAAGAAGTTGAACCGATAGAAGCTATTTTCAAACGCTTCGCTACGGGTGCGATGTCTTTCGGCTCTATTTCGCATGAAGCACATTCGACTTTAGCGATTGCCATGAATAAAATAGGGGGTCGCTCCAATTCAGGTGAGGGTGGAGAAGACGAAATTCGCTACGAAAAGAAAGCCAATGGCGATTGGGAACGCTCTGCTATTAAGCAAGTCGCTTCAGGTCGTTTTGGCGTGACGAGTTATTACCTCAGCCAAGCTGCTGAATTGCAAATAAAAATGGCACAAGGCGCGAAACCCGGTGAAGGCGGTCAGTTGCCCGGACATAAAGTGGATGAATGGATTGGTCGGGTGCGCCATAGTACGCCGGGCGTAGGCTTAATTTCACCACCACCGCATCACGATATTTATTCAATTGAAGATTTAGCGCAATTGATTTTTGATTTAAAAAATAGCAATCCGAAAGCGGATATTAATGTCAAACTCGTTTCAAAAGCGGGCGTTGGCATCATTGCTTCGGGCGTAGCGAAGGCGAAAGCCGATAAAATATTGATAGCCGGATATGATGGTGGTACGGGTGCATCCCCCCTCAGTAGTATTCGCCATGCAGGCTTGCCTTGGGAATTGGGCTTGGCTGAAACACATCAAACCCTTGTGAAAAATAAATTGCGCGACCGTGTTGTAGTTCAAACAGATGGTCAATTGCGAACAGGTAGAGATTTGGCAATCGCCGTGATGCTGGGTGCAGAAGAATGGGGTATCGCAACGGCTGCACTCATAGTAGAAGGGTGTATCATGATGCGTAAATGTCACGTTAATACTTGCCCGGTGGGTATCGCTACACAAGACCCTGAATTGCGCGCTCGTTTCACAGGCGACCCTCAACATGTTATCAATTTCTTTACATTCCTTGCGAATGATTTGAGGGAAATAATGGCTGAATTGGGATTCCGCACCATCAATGAAATGGTGGGTAAAGTGGAAATGTTGAAAGCCAAAAAGAATATTCAACATTGGAAATATAAAACCATTGACCTCTCTCCTATCCTCTACAAAGAACCGGCGGATGAAAGCGTGGGACAATACAAAGCCGTTCAACAAGATCATGGTTTAGAAGATATTTTAGATAGAAAATTGATTAAAAAAGCTGAAAACACCCTTGAAACGGGTAAGCAATATTCATCCATTTTTAAAATCAAAAACACAGACCGTGCGGTGGGTACGATGTTGAGTTATGAAATATCAACTCGATATAAATCAGTTGGGTTGAATGATGATACGCTTGTTTATCGCTTCAAAGGTTCGGCAGGTCAATCTTTCGGCGCATTTTTAACAAAAGGTGCAACATTTATTTTAAAAGGTGAATCAAATGACTATTTTGGAAAGGGACTTTCAGGCGGTAAAATCGCCGTTTCACCTGATGAAAAAGCGAAATTTGTTCCTTCTGAAAATATCATCATCGGCAACGTGGCTTTGTATGGTGCTACTTCAGGCGAAGCCTATATTATGGGCATGGCGGGCGAGCGTTTTGCAGTGCGTAACTCAGGGGCGAAAGCAGTAGTTGAAGGCGTGGGCGATCATGGTTGCGAATATATGACG
>JAYUUR010000088.1:0-6043 GCA_043754475.1 Saprospiraceae bacterium
AGATAAAACTGAACTGCCTTCGCTCGACAATATTTTGAAGCGTGGTGAGGCAAACGGTATGACGGACATCCGCCTAATTAGCCCAGAAGAATGTAAAGAAATAGAACCTTACGTATGCTGCGAAAAAGCTATTTGGGTGCCTCAAACAGGCATCATAGATTTTCCAGCAATGGCTCGAAAATATGCAGAAATCATTCAAAATCAAGGCAATACACTTTTATT
This sequence comes from Saprospiraceae bacterium, assembly GCA_043754475.1. Classification (GTDB taxonomy): domain Bacteria; phylum Bacteroidota; class Bacteroidia; order Chitinophagales; family Saprospiraceae; genus JAAFJT01. The sequence continues at coordinate 223 of JAYUUR010000088.1, forward strand.
TAATCATAAAGTGATAAATATTGTTGAAAAAAGTAACTACATTGTAATTGAAACAACGCCCTATTTTGAAAAGAGCAATTTGGAAAATTCAGACTCAAATGCACCATTATTTCAAAATAATATGAGTGAAATAGAAGCCAAATTAGTCATCAATTGCGCGGGATTATATGCTGATAAAATTGCGAAATTGACGCAACCTGAGATAAATATTCAAGTTTTACCGTTCCGAGGCGAGTATTTTGAATTGAAAAAAGAGAAAGAATATTTAGTCAATAATTTGATATATCCCGTGCCCAATCCGAATTTTCCTTTCTTGGGTGTGCATTTTACCCGCATGATTCATGGGGGAATTGAGGCGGGACCGAACGCTGTTTTTGCTTTCAAAAGAGAAGGCTACAAACGCACCGACATAGATTTTACGGAATTGTGGGAAACGCTGCGATTCAGTGGTTTCAGAAAAATAGCGGCTAAATATTGGCGCGAAGGACTGGATGAATTGCATCGCTCATATTCGAAACGAGCGTTTGTGAAAACTCTTCAAAAATTGATTCCTGACATCCAAAGTGCCGATATTACTGAGGGGGGTGCGGGTGTCCGAGCACAAGCCTGCGATGCTAACGGCAACCTGATAGATGATTTTATGATTCTTGAAACAAAAAGTGTTATAAATGTGTGGAATGCGCCTTCTCCTGCGGCAACGGCTTCGTTGGCAATCGGAGAGGCGGTAGCTCAAAAAGCGTTAGCGCATTTTTCAATATAATTTCATAAATTTGTGAATCAAATAAATATTAATTTAATTAATTTCATAAAAAATTGAGTATCAAATATTTATGAAATTATTATTAAAATATCAGTAAAAATTTGACTGCCATTTATTTAAAAAACTCATTTAAAAATGACTGCATTATCCAATTGTGAAAATCATTTGAGCGAGTCGGAAGCCCGTTGGTTTGCAGTGCGCACGCGGTTCAAAAGTGAAAAAGTAGCGTTGAAGCAATTGACGGGTTATAAAATCAATGCCTACTTGCCCATCAAGCAATTGACAAGGCGGTACAGTGGTAAAATTCGGCATATTGAAATGCCACTCATCAGCAGTTTTGTTTTTGTGAAAATTACGAAAAGAGAATATGTGAAGGTTTTAGAAACGGAATATGTAGCGGGGTTTTTAAAATTCGGACAAAATTTACTCTCTATTCCCGAAGCCCAAATTGACTTAATCCGCCGACTTTTAGGTGAAAATATAGAGGTAACGGCGCATGAAGATTTTTTAAGTAAGGGGGATTTAGTAGAAGTTATTGCAGGTCCATTGCTGGGACTTCAAGGTCATTTGGTCAATATTCAAGGCAAAGAACGGGTTTTGGTGGAGTTGATAAATTCAGGTTATTCATTACAAATTGATATTGAAAATCACTTGTTGAAAAAAATTAAATAACATGGTTATAAGCGAACGCCCCCTTCAAATGGTTGACCTCAAAAGTCAATATAAAAAAATAAAAAAAGAAGTGGATGCCGCTATCAAAACGTGTCTTGATTCAACGGCTTTTATAGGTGGTGCGCAAGTGGCTTCTTTTCAAAAAAATTTGGAGGCATATTTAAATGTGAAGCACGTTATCCCTTGTGCGAATGGAACGGATGCGCTCCAAATTGCCTTGATGGTTTTGGATTTACAGCCGGGCGATGAAGTGATTGTACCCGCGTTCACATACGTGGCTACGGCTGAGGTGATAGCACTATTGAGATTAAAACTGGTGATGGTAGATGTGGATTCAAAAACGTTCAATATTACGGCAAAAATCATTGAAAAAGCGATAACGCCGCGCACTAAAGCCATCGTACCTGTCCATCTTTTCGGGCAAAGTTGCGACATGGAAGGCATTATGGAAGTCGCTAAAAAACACAATTTGTTTGTAATTGAAGACAATGCACAAGCCATTGGCGCGGATTTTACCTTCAAAAATGGTACAAAATCTAAAACAGGCACTATCGGGCATATCGGCTGCACCTCGTTTTTTCCATCCAAAAACTTAGGTTGCTACGGCGATGGCGGTGCTTTGATGACGAATGACGATGCTTTAGCTGAAAAAATCAGAATCATTGCCAATCATGGGCAAGTAGTGCGCTATTATCACGATTTTGTAGGCGTTAATTCGAGGCTCGATGCCATTCAAGCGGGTATTTTAGATGTCAAACTAAGACAATTGGATAAATATTCAGCAGCCCGTCGCAGAGCAGCCGCCTTTTATGATAAGGCATTCAAACAAATTGAGAATCTTGAAATACCGAAACGGCAGCCCAATTCTACGCATGTTTTTCACCAATATACTTTAAAAGTAAAAAATGGACAACGCGCAGCTTTGCAACAGCATTTGACTGAGGGGGGTGTTCCCTCCATGATTTATTATCCCGTTGCGCTTTATAAGCAAAAAGCCTTCGCTCATTATTTGCAAGGTGATGAGTTGAAAGTGACGGAGCAACTATGTGAAGAAGTTTTATCGTTGCCGATGCACACGGAGTTGAATTGTGAGACACTGAGTTTTATAGTGGAAAGGGTTAAATCTTTTTTTGAAAAATAATTGAAAATGCAACAAACCTATAAGGTTTTCAAAAACCTTATAGGTTTAATATTAACGATGTTCGACTAAAAAATGAGCGATTCATTTTACCACCACGAATCAAGCATCATAGACGAAGGATGCCAAATTGGAAAAGGTACAAAAATTTGGTATTTTTGCCACATCATGCAGGGGTGTACCATCGGTGAAAATTGTAATATTGGTCAAAATGTGGTCATTTCGCCTGAAGTGGTGTTAGGAAATAATGTAAAAGTGCAGAACAACGTCTCAATCTATACAGGCGTCACTTGCGACGATGATGTTTTTTTAGGACCTTCTATGGTTTTTACAAACGTTATCAATCCGCGCAGTGCTATAAATCGTAAATCTGAATATAAAAAAACCCATGTCGGAAAAGGCGCAACGATTGGTGCCAATGCCACTATAGTATGCGGATATGATATAGGTGCATACGCGTTCATTGGTGCGGGAGCGGTAGTGACAAAAGTAGTAAAACCTTACGCTTTAGTGGTCGGCAATCCAGCTCGACAAATGGGCTGGGTGAGTGAATACGGGCACCGCCTCCATTTTGATAAAAACGGCGAAGCCACTTGTTCTGAAAGTGGTGAAAAATATAAGCTGAAAGACGAAAATATCTTTAAAATATAAAAAAAATTAAAACCTGTTGTCATAAAAACGAGTTTTACTCTTAACTCAAAACAATCACGATGTATGAAATAATACTCAGTTTCATCACAGCATTTATACCGAGCTATTTTATAATACCTTCACTTATAAATGTTGCTAAAGTCAAACACCTTTGCGACGACCCAGGTGATAGGCGGTCGCATACCGAAAGCACCCCCTCATTAGGCGGTGTTGCTATTTTTGTAGGCACCGTTTTTTCAGTCGTTTTTTGGACGCCTTTCGACATCTTCGGCGAGTTGCAATATACCCTTTGCGCCTTTATAGTCATTTTTCTCATTGGTATCAAGGACGATATTTTACCGATGACACCCTATAAAAAATTGGTTGGTGAAATGATGGCTGCGGGCATCGTTACCTTCAAATCAGGGGTCAAAATCACGAGTTTGCATGGTTTTTTCGGCATTTCCCAGATTCCTGAATGGTTCAGCATTATGCTCACTATTTTTACTATTATCGTCATAATTAATGCTTTTAACTTGATTGATGGCATTAATGGGCTTTCAGGCAGTGTTACAACAGTGATTGCCCTCACTTTAGGCACTTGGTTTTACTTGGTCGATCATTTGAGTTTAGCCATTTTAGCTTTTTCATTAGCTGGCGCGACGACTGCTTTTTTGAAATTTAATTTCACCCCTGCGCGTATATTTATGGGCGATACAGGGGCTTTACTTTTGGGCTTAGTGTCATCCATCTTGGTTATTAAATTTATAGAAATCAACCAAATCATCACCTCGCCGTATTCATTTTCAGCAGGTCCTGCTGTCGCTATTGGCATCTTGATTTTACCACTTTTCGATACAGCGCGCGTTTTTACCATCCGCATACTGAGGGGTCGTTCGCCGTTTTCGCCAGACCGTTTGCATCTCCATCATTTGCTTGTTGATTTTGGATTTTCACATATGCGGGCGACCGCTGTTTTGGTCGTCACTACTTTGTCTTTCATTACTTTTGTTTTCATATTTCGCAACATGGGTACTTTCAAACTTTTATTCATTGTCCTTGCTTTAGCGGCAATTATGAGCTTTTTTTTACAAAAATCAGTTGAAAAAAGACAAAGACAGGTTCAGTTGAGAGTTGACAATTGAGATATACGTTTGCCCCCTAACCCACGAAGGGGGAACGATTTGGAAGTATGTATCATTTAGTTATTATTTCCAGTATTCCTCAGTGGTTCCCCCTTCGGGGGTTAGGGGGCAAACGATTCATTTATAACTTACTAATTTTTAATCAATCCTCAAAAAATAAAAATTCAGTCAATAAATTTTAACAACATAAAACGCTGTTTTTCAATAGAAAACGTATGATAAAAGGAGATAAAATATACATAGCAGGGCATAGAGGCATGGTTGGCTCGGCTATACTGAGGGGCTTGTACAAAAAAGGGTATGACAATGTAATTTTTAGAAAATCGAACGAATTGGATTTGCGCAATCAAGCCCAAGTCAATGATTTTTTTAAAAAAGAAAAACCGACTCATGTATTTTTGGCGGCTGCAAAAGTAGGTGGCATCTTAGCTAATAATACTTATAGAGGTGAATTTTTATATGAAAATTTGATGATTCAAAACAATGTTATTCATGCTGCTTATCAAGCGGGTGTGAAAAAGTTGATGTTTCTGGGCTCATCTTGTATTTATCCAAAGCTCGCGCCACAGCCTTTAAAAGAGGAATATTTACTGACGGGTTTATTGGAATCTACGAATGAACCTTATGCCATCGCCAAAATAGCAGGCATCAAAATGTGCGATGCTTATCGGGCTCAATATGGTTGCAATTTTATATCTGTAATGCCTACCAATTTGTATGGTCCGAATGATAATTATGATTTGCAAAATTCACATGTTTTACCTGCTTTAATAAGAAAATTTCTAACGGCTAAAAAAAATAATGCCCCCTCAGTATCTATGTGGGGAACGGGCAAGCCACTCAGAGAATTTCTACATGCCGATGATTTGGCAGATGCGTGTTTGTTTTTAATGGATAATTTTAATGAAGCAGGTTTGGTCAATATCGGTACAGGCGAGGATTTGTCGATACTCGAATTGGCTCAAATGGTTCAAAAAATCGTTGGTTATGAAGGCAAAATAGAGTTAGATGCTACAAAACCCGATGGCACACCGCGCAAACTGATGGACGTTTCAAAACTCCACAATATGGGTTGGCGGCATAGAATTTCGCTTGAAGAAGGCATTAAAAAAGTTGTAGAAGAAGTAAAAGATCTATTTTAATATATGAATCCAAATTATTATGTTGCCATTATGGCAGGTGGTGTCGGAAGCCGCTTTTGGCCCGCCAGCCGCGAAGCCCGTCCTAAACAGTTCCTTGATATTCTCGGTACAGGCAAAACGCTTTTGCAAATGACGCACGACCGTTTTTTACCGCTGATAAAAAAAGAAAATATATTTGTCGTGACCAATACGGCATATATTGACTTGGTAAAAGAACAATTGCCAGACCTCAATGACAATCAAATACTCGCCGAACCAAGCCGCAATAATACTGCACCCTGCTTGGCTTTTACAGCATTTAAATTACAAAATCTGAATCCTGATGCCAGTTTTA
>JAYUUR010000089.1:0-2056 GCA_043754475.1 Saprospiraceae bacterium
ATAGTTAAGGCTTTAGCCGTTCATTTATAGTGAAAGGTGGGCGGCTAAAGCCTTAACTATGGCTAATTTTACTCCCCCACCATAAATGGTGGAGTTATAAACCTATGATAATCAATACTTTATACATTATAAACAATGATGTTGATGCACATGCCCTCGTAGGGTTGTGAACATAAAACCCACTATTACTTTTTCACACCTTCACCCACTTCCAACCCCTGCAAAATACCCTTCTCCATAGCCGGCACACCACGCTGCATCCAACGCGGCATAGGCGCATCTTTGAGGTAATAATCAAAATATTGCTGCATCCGAATTTGATAATCAATCCGATTTTGCAGCTTGACAGGCCAATGTGGTTCATCATTATAATTGAGCATCCAAACAGGTTTGTCCAAGCGGCGTAAAGCTCCGAAAAACTCAATGCCTTGATACCACGGCACTGCCCCATCCTTATCGTTGTGCAAAATCAAAACAGGCGTTTGCACTTTATCAATACTGAAAATAGGCGAATTTTCTAAGTAACGCAAAGGATATTGCCACAAACTGCCTCCAATTCGGCTTTGGGTATGCTCATATTGAAACATCCGCATCACGCCTGATTCCCACCGAATGCCTCCATAAGCACTTATCATATTCACAACCGGCGCACCGATGCCAGCACATCTGAACATATTTGTTTTAGTCACTAAATAGGCTGCTTGATAGCCACCCCAACTATGCCCTTGCACGGCGATGCGCTTTTCATCCACAAACCCTTGATTCATCAAATTTGTTACGCCTGAAACCACTGAATTCAAGCAACTTTCGCCTGGATAACCAATGCGGTAAGGAATATCGGGATTGAAAACCAAGTAGCCCCGATTGCTATAAAATGTATAATTGATTTGCGAACGCAACGGCTCCAACGGGCGATAATTATTCAAATCGTCAGAGCTTTTTTCATAAAAATTGACAATCATGGGGTACTTTTTCTTAGGGTCAAAATCAGCAGGTTTCACGAGCATACCCCTCAGTTTTTGACCGTCCAAAGATGTCCATTCTACGAGTTCAATCGTTCCCCAATTGTAATCATTTTGCTGTGGATTGACGTTGCTGATGCGCTGCATATTTTTCAAATCCGATGTATAAAGCAAATCTGGAAAGATCTGAAAACTCTGTTTAGTCGTGACCATTGCAGCCGCATTTTTAGCTTTTAAAACCCTATCAGCATATTTGAAATTATCTATTTCAAAGGTATTTGAAAGGGTATTGGTTGCTAAATCCAAGTAAGCATACCCTTCTTTTTTATCATTTTCATTAAAAATATGTAGTAATAAGCGCGCATTAGGCTCTATAAAACGCTCTTCATCATCCAATTTGATATAGCGATAAACGGTCTGTTTGGGGCGACCCATTGTCAATCGTTTAGCTGTATTTTTACCATTTTGAGTCGTCAGACTGAGGGGGTCAATATGCCAAATATCGTAGCGGTCATATATCAAAATTATCTTATCGTCGCGCGTCCAACCGATGCCACCATATGCCGAAGGGTTGTCAGGCACATCGTTTTCTTCTTCATAAAATGGGGCAGCTTTATTGTCCGTCAAACGGATGGTATTTTTATTTAAAATCGAGTACGCCATCCAAACCGAATCGAGCGCACTGTACCAATAAACATATTTTCCGAAAGGAGAAAGCCGAGCAATACCACGTATTTTTTGAGCAATAGGCGTTCTATTCCCCGTTTTCAAATCCACTAAATAATAGTCACGCGCAGCATAGCCCTCCCACGTAGCGGCGCGTGTGTAAGCCTCATCCGAGTAGCCAATTGCTACGTCTGCATTTTTATTATCGGTATAAGATATTTCAGGTAAATCAAGGTCAGCAATCGGTATAACTTGTTGATTACCAATATTATACACGACATCGTAGCTGCGTTTGCGTTCCGCTTCCAATTGCACTTTTTGTTGAGTATGCAGCTTGGTATCGGTATGACTCCACACCTCTACACTCACAATTTCCTCGGGCAAAAGCATTGTATCATTCAAAATAGGCTGTGGTGCTACGCCGAAAT
>JAYUUR010000090.1:0-6034 GCA_043754475.1 Saprospiraceae bacterium
GAAGGAATCGGAGCGTTCAGCATGTCCGTTGGTCTATCACTCAAAATCAAAATATTAGCACCATTGCGAACACCACTTTCAGCATCTGCACATATTCTGTCAACTGCTGCTTTGAGTTTGCCTTTTTCATCTTCTGCATCAAAAGTGATGTCGATGGTTTCACTTTTGAAATATTTATGATTGAGGTTTTTTAATTTAAACAATTCTGAATTTTTCAAAACAGGTTGATCCAATGCAATAAAACGCGCTGAATCTTCCGAAGGAATCAAGATATTATCACCCCCCTCAGTCAATTTCACTAAAAGTGACATCACAGAGCGTTCGCGAATCGGGTCAATTGGTGGATTAGTAACTTGAGCAAAAAGCTGTTTGAAATAGCTGCTCAAATGTTGTGGACGTTGCGATAACACAGCCAACGGCGTATCTGCTCCCATCGAACCAATCGCTTCTTCACCCGATTTTGACATCGGATTGATGAGCATTTTGATGTCTTCTTTTGTAAAACCAAAGAGTTGTTGTTTTTCAACTAAAAACTTTTGATCGAGTTCTAATTGTTCGGTTTCGGAGATGACCCCCTCCTGCCACGCTTCGTTTGCGGTGGCATTATTACTCTTATTTTTAAGCGTTTTAAGCGTAATTTTATTCTTTTCAACCCAATTTTGATAATCTCTGTTTTTACAAATAATATCTTTCACCTCTTCATCTTCTACAATACAATGCTTATCAAGGTCTGCAATCAACATTTTACCCGGCTGCAAGCGACCTTTCAACACTATTTTCTCTTGTGGAATTTCTAAAGCACCTGCTTCAGAAGCGGCTATCAAAACATTGTCATCAGTCAAGCAATACCGCAATGGACGCAAACCATTTCTATCCAATGTAGCCCCTACAACGATGCCGTCAGTAAAACAAATCGCCGCTGGACCGTCCCAAGGTTCCATCATCGTTTCATGGTATTCATAAAAGGCTTTTTTATAATCTGCCATCTGCTCGTCATGCTCCCAAGCCTCCGGAATCATCATCATCAAGGCATGTGGCAACGACCGACCATTCATCACTAAAAACTCCAAAACATTGTCGAAATTAGCCGAATCCGATAAAGCTTGACCACAAACAGGGAACAGTTTCTCCAATTCATCTTTAGAAAAAACAGACGATTCCATGACCATTTCCTTGGATTTCCACCAATTGACATTGCCAGTAATCGTATTAATTTCACCATTATGAGCGATGTAGCGGAAGGGTTGAGCGAGCTTCCATTTAGGTACTGTATTGGTTGAAAAGCGGCTATGCACAAGCGCAATAGCAGATTTCAAATCGGCATCATGCAAATCAGGATAGAACGGGCGCACTTGATGCGTCGTCAATTGACCTTTATAAACCACCGTTTTGTAGGAAAAGGAAGGCATATAATAATGGTCAGCCGTTTGAGGAAAGGTCTGATGGATTTTATGTGTCGCATATTTTCTCAATACATACAAGCGGCGTTCGAGCCAATAGCGGTCAGCAGGTGTTTGGCGAGGCTTGACGAAAACATGCTCCATACGTGGCTCAACAGACACGGCTGTTTCGCCCAACTCTTCATCATCCGTCGGCACCATCCGATAGCCGAGTAAATCAAACTCCATTTCGTCAATATAATCATTGAGCAATGCTCGACATTGATTTCTCAAAACCCTATCTTGAGGAAAAAACACAACACCTACACCATATTCACCAAATTCAGGCAATTCAAAACCGTTTTCACGTGCTTTTTTCACAAAAAAATCATGCGGCGTTTGAATCATAATCCCTGCGCCGTCGCCTGTATTCGGTTCGCATCCGCAAGCACCCCGATGCTCCATATTGGTCAGCATTTTGAGCGCATTTTCCACTAATTCATGCGTTTGGATACCATCCAAATTAGCAATAAAACCCGTTCCACACGAGTCTTTTTCAAGTTCGGGCACATATAAGCCTTTTGTAGGCAAGTTTGCATTTAACTGATCAGTCATTGTATATGTTGATAATTAATTTAGTCAATGAAAAAACACCCCTCAGTACGGAGGGCAATTTTACGATTAAAATTGTAAAAAGCTGGCTATAATGGTTCTGTTGATTGGTAGGGCTACAAAGTTCTTAATTTTTTTCTAATTAAAAGACTTAAATTTTAATAAAGTACGATTTTCAAGTTAAAATCAGGGTGATAGGGTATCATTAATTTGAAATTATTAATGGTATTTATTTTAAGTTGAAAAATTTAAAATTGAATTTTAACTTAAAATAAAATTAAATATTGAATGTCTATTTTATAAACTAAGTTTGGAAACCCTTTTATAAAATGGCTTGTTATTCATAAAAAACAGCTACTTCTTCCAACGGTTTACGCTGAATATCAGGCACTAAAACTTCATCAGCCGCATAACCGACAGGTAATAAAAGAAATGGTCGTTCATTATCAGGGCGTTTCAAAACCGTTTTTAAAAAATTCATCGGACTGGGTGTATGCGTCAAAGTGACCAAACCGGCTTCATGAATTGCCGCAATCAAAAAGCCACAAGCGATGCCCACAGACTCCTGTATATAATAATGTTTTTCTTTATTCAACCCAGTTGATTGAGCAAAAACAACAATCAGCCAGGGCGCAATTTCTAAAAAAGGCTTACGCCAATCCGTTCCCAGAGGCGCCAAATCTTTAAGCCATTGCTCGCTCATTCGACCATTATAACTATCAAATTCCTCTTTTTCTGCAGCAGCCCGAATAGCACTTTTTACTGAGGGGTCGCTCACTGCACAAAAAGTCCACGGCTGTTTATGCGCTCCCGAAGGTGCAGTCGAAGCTGTTAATATAAGTTGCTCAATCACCTCTTTTGGAACAGGTTTATCTGAAAAATTCCGAACAGTGCGCCGATTGTCCATTTTATTGTAGAAATTGCTTGAATTTTGTAGCATTTCTTCAATGGAAAACTGCGGTGTAGTATATTCAATATGCGGATATTGATTGATTAGTTTTTTCATGATTTTTTGATTCGTTAATCGTTGATTCGTTATAAATACGAATAATGGGTTGAAATAATCGCGGAGCGATTGAATATGAATAACCTTCGATGGAATCGGAGGGTTAAAGTGAGTGAGTTACCATAACCGCGAAGCGGTTGAATGTGTAAAGTTTTCAATAACTGACTATTTTTACATTCAACTGCTCCGCAGTTATGGACTTTCCCTAACACATGCCCCTGATTGTATCAGGGGTTATTCATATTCAATCACTCCGTGATTTCAACCCATTATTCGCATTATAAAGCATTTTCTTACATTTGCACAAAACTAAAAAATAACCAATAATTAATAACCAATAACCAACTATGTTTATCCACGAAACGCACGTCCGCGTCCGCTATGGCGAGACCGACCAAATGGGCTATTTATATTACGGTAATTATGCCCAATATTATGAAGTGGGACGCGCTGAAGCGATTCGCTCATTGGGCATTTCCTATAAAGAATTGGAGACAGTTCATGGCATTATGATGCCTGTGATGTCGCTTCAAATGCGATTCGTCAGACCTGCTTTGTACGATGAATTATTGACGATTCGCACTCATTTAAGGCATTTACCAAGCGATACCATTACATTTCATATGGAAATTTACAATGAAAAGAAAAAATTGGTGAATGGTGGCAGTGTCAAGCTATGTTTTGTAGAAATGGCTTCTAGTAAAACGGTGGCACCCCCTCAGTATTTGATAGAAAAATTGAAGACTTATTTTAACACATGATTTTTTTTATTACACATAATTTTTGTCGTTCAGGAGGAATCTCTTTTGTGCATTCGTAAAGGTAAAAAGAGATTCCTTCTGAATGACAAAAAAAAATATGTTGTGAACTCAAATCTTAGAAACAGCTACAAGCCCCAATTTCCTACCTTCCTCCAGCATCATCTGAAAAGCTGAATCATAATCATTCGGAATATCGCCATCGAGCATGGCTTCCCGAATAGCTGTTTTGATAATGCCCACTTCACGTGAAGGTGGAATATTGAACGTTTCCATAATCAACTCACCTGTAATCGGCGGTTGCCAATTGCGGATTTTATCTTTTTCTTCAACTTCAGCACACCGTTGCTTCACGACTTGATAATGTAACAAATAGCGTTTCACTCGTTCAGGTTGCTTGCTTGTAATATCCGCTTCGCAAAGCGTGAAGAGGTCTTCCAATTCATCGCCGGCATCGAAAAGCAAGCGGCGAATGGCTGAATCTGTAATTTCCTCCTTCGTGAGCGCGACAGGGCGATGATGCAATTTTACAATTTTTTGAACATATTTCATACGGTCATCAACAGGCAAACCGAGGTTGCGAAATAGGCGTGGTAACATAGCAGCCCCGAGGTCTTGATGCCCATGAAATGTCCAACCTTCGTTTTCCTCCCAACGTTTGGTGGCGGGTTTTCCAATATCGTGAAAAAGGGCAGCCCAACGCAGCCATATATTATCCGTTTTTCGACAAATATTGTCAATCACTTGTAGCGTATGATAAAAATTATCTTTATGTCCGATGCCTTCTCGCGTCTCAGCCCCTTTGAGAGCATCCATTTCAGGAAAAATGAGTTTCAAAAGTCCCGTTTCAAACAAAATCTTCAACCCTACTGAGGGGGTCGGTGTTTTCATGATTTTTTCTAATTCAGCAATAATACGTTCTTTAGAAATGATTTTGATGCGATCTTTATAAGTAGAAAGAGCTTTCAGCGTATTGTCTTCAATTTTAAAACCGAGTTGCGTAGCAAAACGCACGGCGCGCAACATCCTCAAAGGGTCATCACTAAAAGTTTTACCGGCTTCAAGAGGCGTTTGAATCACCTTTCCCTCCAAATCTTTTATGCCATTGAATGGGTCAATCATTTCGCCAAAATTCTCTTCATTCAAGCTCACTGCAAGGGCATTTATCGTAAAATCCCTTCGATTCTGATCATCTTCAAGCGAACCTTCTTCTACACTCGGCTTGCGGCTATCGGTTCTATACGATTCCCTCCGTGCGCCGACAAACTCAATTTCAATATTTTTAAACCTAAACATCGCCGTACCGAATCGCTGAAAAACCACGACTTTAGGCATGGGGTGCATCTTCGCCGCCACTGCTTCCGCTAATTGAATACCGCTGCCCATGCAGACAATATCCATGTCTTTAGAAGGGCGCGACAACATTCTATCTCGCACATACCCGCCGATAACGTATGTCGGAAAGCCCAATTCAGTAGCCGTTTCGCTGATGGTTTTGAATATTTGACGCTCGTGTGGTTGTATTTGAAAAATCATACCTTTTAATTATAGGTAATGGTTAATTGGTAATGGGTAATATTGCCCATTACCAATTAACTATTACCTATGATGTTATGAATCACTTGATTGTTCTGCCGTATCTTGAAAATTAATGCGGCGATAAATATCTTTTAATTTAAAAATAGGATTTATTGCAATAAGGTATGTATAGCATCCTGTTTTCTGCAAAAACAAAGCAATCTTTTTCAAAAAGGCAATTGCCTATCAACAAATTCAAATTATTGACAATGATACCATGTGGCACAGAAGTATAACCCATTTTAACAACACTACCATTGTCATATTCATACCTTGATTCAGCAACTTGTTCCAATTGAAGATACTCATCCAAAGAGTATTTTTTAAGCTGATTTTGATGTTCGTTTTCCATAATTAAGAAAAGAATAGAGATTTAGAAATTAGATATTTAGACAGTCAAAACATTGACTGTCAATGTTTTATGAAAGTTTAACAACTTATAACTCATAACTCATAACTTCCGAATACACTTCCTCAATTTCATCCAAAAGAGCATACAATACTGAGGGGTCATAAACAGTGACCAATTGAAGGCGATAAGGCTTAATATTGGGCAATCCTCTAAAATAATTGGTATAGTGCGGGCGCATTTCCATGATGCCCACGCGCTCACCTTTCCATTCAATCGAACGGGTCAAATGCTTCCGAACGGCATCCACACGCTCCGATACTGAGGGGGGGGCAATGGTCTCACCGGTCTT
>JAYUUR010000091.1:0-6025 GCA_043754475.1 Saprospiraceae bacterium
GTGAACATCTTTTTTAGAGGAGAAAATACACTTCTCACATTATGAAACATATAATTTAATTTATTTTTACTCGTGACGCGCTCCACCGCTTTCTTACAAACTTGAAATTAAAATGCCACAACTGCTCGGAGAATTTGATTGTACGATGGATGCGAAAGGTCGCGTTCGTCTGCCGTCGGGCTTGCTAAAGCAGCTTGGTGATGAAGGGCATTCTTTTGTATTGAATAAAGGTTTTGAAAAGCATTTGACTTTATATCCTCAATCAGTTTGGGATAAAACGGTGAAAGAATTTGAAACTTTGAATCAATACGACAATGATACCCGCAGCTTTCTCCGCCGCTTCAATAATGGTGCTACGCCAATAGAAGTGGATGAACAAGGGCGCATTTTGATTCCAAAACGTTTGGCAGAATATGCAAATATTGAAAAAGATGTCATTTTAAATGCTTTCGGCGACAAAATAGAAGTATGGGATATTGCCGAATATGAACGCATGATGAATGATGATACAACGAATATGGCTGACCTCGCACAACGTGTGTTAGGTGGAGGTCAGTAAAAGAAATTTGAGGTCAATTGGTTTGACCGAGGACGTTTTGGGTATCCGGGACGAATATTCTATACCAAAATCACATACACCACACACCACACACATTGAAACAACTGTAATCTTACAATTTAGGAAAGAAGGCGTATAAAAGCGCCTTCTTTTCCAAACTTTAAAATTTTTTCTCCTCCGTATTTCGGATATTTGCTTCTCAATTAAATGCCGATTCCGGCAACCGAAATCTGAGCATGTCCAATTCAAATTATCATACCACCGTTTTACTCAATGAAGCAGTCACTGCTTTGGCTATTCGCCCTACTGGCATCTATGTCGATGCCACATTTGGTGGCGGCGGTCATAGTCGTTTGATTCTTGAAAAACTGGGCGAAACAGGTCGCTTAATTGCTTTCGATCAAGACTTAGATGTGCAACAGAATTTAATCGATGACTCGCATTTTGTATTTTACAACCATAATTTTAGAGAGTTGAAACGGATGCTGCGCTTTGGTGGCATCAAAAAAGTCGATGGCATTTTAGCCGATTTGGGCGTATCGTCACATCAATTTGATGAAGCCCATAGAGGCTTTTCCTATCGTTTTGATGCACCTTTGGATATGCGGATGAATCAAGCAGCGGGTAAAACGGCTGCCGATATTTTGAATTCGTATGATGCCATTCAGTTGCAGCGTGTTTTCAGCGAATATGGAGAGGTTCGCAATGCTCGTACGCTTGCACAAGCACTTGTGTTGTCGCGTGAAGGTCGGCGGTTTAAGGACATCAGTGATTTGATGGCAATTTTGACCCCCCTCAGTATTGGAGACAAAATGCGCTATTTATCACAAGTTTTTCAAGCATTACGCATAGAAGTGAACGATGAAATGGGTGCTTTGAAGGATTTTTTAGAACAATCGCTTGAAATGCTGGCACCGGGTGGGCGTTTGGCGGTGATTACTTTTCATTCTTTGGAGGATAGATTGGTGAAAAATTTCATGAAATCAGGTACATTTGATGGCGAATTGCAAACAGATTTTTATGGCAATATTAATCGCCCTTTTAAAGTAATTTCTAAAAAACCGATTGAGCCTTCGGCAGCAGAAGTAAAAGCGAATCCGAGATCAAGAAGTGGGAAGCTACGCATTGCAGAGAAAATATAATCAACAGCTATCTATTAACCAATAACAAATAACGAAACAATGGCTCGACCATTAAAGGATTATGTACATATTGGCTCTATCCTTTCCGATTGGATTTTCGGAAACCTGCCATTCGTATTTTTTCTGTTTTTTTTAGGATTAATATACATTGCTAACGCCAATTTTGCGGATAAACAAGTGCGTAAAATACAAACCCTTGAAAAAGAAATCAAGGACTTAAAATGGCGTTATAATGCTGCCAAAGCTGAACTCATGTTCGACACGAAGCAATCGGAAGTAGAGAGAATAGTCACCCCGTTTGGATTGCGTGCATCGAATCAAAGAACAAAAAGAATAATTGTCGAAAAATAATTCCAAATATCTAATATCTAAATATCTAATATCCAATATCCAAATATCTAAAGTCTAATATCTCAATATCTAATTTCTAAATAAAGGTGGCATTAGTCAATTTTAAAAATGAAGTTTTAATAAGGGTCTATTTGGTGACCTTTTTTGTAATAGCAATAGCGGTTGTTATTATGATGAAAGCCATGCGGTTGGTGTATTCAGAGGGTGATTATTGGCGCAAAGAATCGATTAAAAAAAATATTATGATGCGCGATATGCCTGGCGAGCGAGGCAATATCCTCTCAGAAGATGGCTCGCTCATGGCAACTTCTATCCCTTTTTTCGATATATATTGGGATGCAACTATTGCGAAAAGAGAATTGAAAAGTGATGAAATAAAAAGAGAATTGGATTCACTTTCGATGTATTTAGCCTATTACCTACCCCCTCAGTCAACGCCTGAAATTTGGAATCAATTTTTATGGCAGGAGATGAACAACAATTCAAAATATTCACTGATAGCTAAAGGTCTGACTTACGACCAAATGCTGATGATCAAGTCTTTTCCTGTTTTCAGAAATGGGCGATATAAAAGCGGTTTGATAGTCAATCGAAATAATAAACGGTCACATCCTTTCAAAATGCTTGCTCTCCGTACTTTGGGCTACGTGCGAGATGGGGATTCACCCGCTGATAAAGATATTAGCATCGGTTTGGAGGGGCGTTTTGACAATATACTGAGTGGGGGCTCTCAAAAAGTATTAATGCAAAAGGTCAGTAATAGCGGCGAAATGTGGATGCCCGTCAATGACCTATCGGATATTGACCCTCGAAATGGCGATGATATTGTCACCACTATTGATATAAACATTCAAGATATTACTCAAAACGCGCTCATTCGTACCCTTAATGCCCATCAAGCACAACACGGCACGGCTATCGTCATGGAGGTAAAAACGGGCAAAATCAAAGCCATTGCGAATGTCGGCATGACAAAAGATGGTTATTGGGAAGATTATAATTACGGCATAGGTTTAGCCATTGAGCCAGGTTCTACTTTTAAATTAGCATCCATGATGTCGCTTTTGGAAGACGGATTGGTCAAATTATCGGATACGGTAGATATTCAAAACGGACATCGAGAGTATTTTGACGCCGTGATGGAAGACCATGAGAGAACTAATAAAACACGTGTCACCGTTAAAGAAGCGTTTTCAGCCTCCTCAAATGTAGGCGTTTCGACCCTTGTTTTTGATAATTATCAAGCCAAACCGGCAGCTTATATCAAGCATTTAAAAGATTTCATGATCACTGTTCCCACAGGTGTCGAAATCGATGGCGAGGCAGCACCTTATATAAAAGACCCCAACAACCCGGCGGATAGTTGGAGTGGCATCACGCTCCCATGGATGAGTATTGGCTATGAATTGAAAGTAACGCCTTTGCAATTGCTCAATTTTTACAATGCAGTGGCTAATAATGGCACGATGATGAAGCCGTATTTAGTCAACTCGGTTCAAAGATTCGGCGAAGTCAAACGGGTATTCAAACCGACTATTGCCAAAAAAAATATAGCCACCAAAGCTACGCTTGAGCAAGCACGTGAGTTGTTGGAATCCGTGGTAGAAATGCCCGGCGGCACAGCTTATCGCTGGCGAACCCCTCAGTATCGCTTTGCCGGGAAGACGGGTACAGCTCAGTTGAATTATGGAAAAAATAAATCTAAAAGTAAAACCCACACAGGTGGTTATCAAGGCTCATTTGTCGGGTATTTTCCTGCTGAAAACCCGGTTTACTCGTGTATTGTCATCATTTCTAAGCCAAAAACGGGTTTTTATGGTGGTATAGTAGCGGCTCCTGTTTTTCGTGAAATTGCCGATAAACTCATGGCGAGCAATATTGCTCTCAGCGAACCGATTAATATGCGAGGCAAACCGGTTGCTTCGGCAAAAACATTGCCCGATGATGTCGGTTATAAAGATGATTTGGTAAAAGCTTTGACGGCTTTTAAAATGAAATATGAAATAGCTGCGCGTGATGAAGATTGGACTTTTATCAAGGCTAAAGGCGATACCATTAATATTCTACCACGCAATATGATGACTAAAAAAGCAGTCCCCTCAGTCGTTGGCATGGGTTTAAAAGATGCTTTGTATGTTTTGGAAAATAGAGGTTTGCGCGTGCTTTTTAGCGGTTATGGCAAAGTGGTTTCGCAGTCAATCGGCTCTGGGACACCAGTAGCAGGTCAGACGATTTCGTTGAAATTAGAATAATACACTCATTGCACCAGAGGTGCGAAA
Organism: Saprospiraceae bacterium; assembly: GCA_043754475.1. Classification (GTDB taxonomy): domain Bacteria; phylum Bacteroidota; class Bacteroidia; order Chitinophagales; family Saprospiraceae; genus JAAFJT01. The sequence goes on from JAYUUR010000091.1 coordinate 4,332, forward strand.
TGTCGGTAGCAAAAAGAAACATCCACCCCTCAGCCATAGCCGCATCGCGGCGCAATATTAGATTTCGATATTGCGCTGCGATGCGGCTATGACTATTTTATATCGTTTTGTTTCTACCCATATTTTGCGCCTCCAGCGCAACTTGTTCAACATATTTTTATCGTTAAAATATTGATTGTCAATTATTTAAACATCAAAATTTTGAAAAATTTAACCGATATACTGAGGGGTATCACCCTCCTCCAATCGCAAGGCGATTTAAATAAAAATATTTCAAAAATTGTTTTTGATAGTAGAAAAGTAGAAAGCAGCAGCCTGTTTGTTGCTGTTCGTGGCACTCAAGTCGATGGTCATCATTTTATAGAAAAAGCGGAAGCGAGTGGTGCTGTGGCTGTTGTTTGCGAAGCGTTGCCTGAAGTTTTGAACCCCAATATTGCTTATCTGTTGGTTGTTGATGCATCAAAATCGTTGGGTCAATTAGCTGCTAATTTTTATGATAATCCTTCTCAAAAACTCAAACTCATAGGCGTAACGGGTACGAATGGTAAAACGACGATTGCTACGCTTTTGTACGACCTATTTACTGAATTGGGCTATAAATGCGGCTTAATTTCAACGGTGGAACACCGCATCAACGGTGAAATAATTTCCTCTACCCATACCACGCCCGACCAAATTGCCCTCCAAAGCCTCATCCACGACATGATTACTGAGGGGTGCGATTATGCATTTATGGAAGTCAGCAGCCATGCCGTTGAGCAACGTCGGATTGCAGGTTTGCATTTTGTAGGTGGTATTTTTTCCAATCTCACGCACGACCATTTGGATTATCATAAAACTTTTGATAATTATTTGAAAGCTAAGAAGACATTTTTTGATGAATTGCCTAAAAATGCTTTCGCTTTGACCAATGCCGATGATAAAAATAGTAAAGTCATGCTCCAAAATACAAAAGCGGAGAAACACAGTTATGCGCTGAGGCGTGTAGCAGATTTCAAAGCAAAAATCCTTGAAAATGGACTGTTGGGTTTGCATCTCGACCTTGACGGACATGAATTTCATGCGCGGATGATAGGCGAATTCAATGCTTACAATCTCTTAGCGGTTTATTCGGCGGCTGTGTTATTGGGTGTGGATAAGATGGAAACGCTGCGCATTTTGAGTAATTTGAAAGGAGCAGAAGGGCGTTTTGAATACATCCATGACCCTAAACGCGATATTGTCGCCATTGTAGATTATGCCCATACGCCCGATGCGTTGGAAAATGTCTTGGAAACAATTCAAATTTTAAGAAAAAAAGGTCAGCGCATCATCACTCTCACAGGGGCGGGCGGCGATAGAGACCCTGCCAAACGCAAATTTATGGGTAAAATAGGCGCCACTCTCAGTGATTTACTCATCATCACCTCCGATAATCCGCGCACCGAAGACCCCCTCAGTATCATCGAGCATATTAAGGCTGAACTCTCGCCCGAACTCATGAGAAAGGTCATCGAAATACCTGACCGCCGACAAGCCATCAAATCAGCCGTGCAAATGGCTCAAAAAGGCGACATTATTTTGTTGGCTGGCAAAGGGCATGAAAAATATCAAGATATCAATGGCGTCAAGCATCCATTTGATGATAAGGTGGAGGTACAAAAGGCGTTTGAGTAAGAAAAAATTTAAGAAATATATGGCTAATCGGGCATTCA
>JAYUUR010000092.1:0-2050 GCA_043754475.1 Saprospiraceae bacterium
AAACCTAAAAGCGGTCATTGATAAGTTAAAGATTAATCATTATCCCTATTTGTAAAAAGCTGACTTTAAATATTTTATGATTACTCAATACATATTTTACCTCCTATCAGCAGTGGCTATTGCCGGAGCGTTGCTCGTTGTTTTCAACCGCAATCCCGTTTATAATGTCTTGTCACTTATCATGACTTTTTTCGCCATAGCAGGTCATTATTTCCTTCTCAGTTCGCAATTCCTTGCAGCCGTACACATTATAGTGTATGCGGGCGCGATTATGGTTTTGTTTTTATATGTGATTATGATGCTCAACTTGAATGTGGACGATGAGCCGCATAAAACCACTGCCGCAAGAGTCGGAGCAGTGATTGCAGGCGGTTCAATGATGCTCATTTTAGTTGTCGCCTTAAAAAGTGCTGAGCAAATGCAGATTCTGGGCGATCCTGCACCTCATTTAGGTTTAATTGGTCATTTGGGGAATGTGCTTTATACCCAATATTTATTGCCTTTTGAAGTGTCGGCGGTACTGTTTTTAGTCGGCATGGTGGGAGCAGTCATGCTTGGAAAGAAAGAAATTCAATAACTTGACAACTTTTCGAGGGTTTCAAACCCTCGAAAAGTTAAATAAAATAATAATTTTCTGTATAAATCTGTATAAAAATGCAACATCAAAATATAGTTGAAGGAGTGCCATTGTTGTACTATATCTGGTTGAGTGCCATTTTATTCTCCATTGGTGTGATGGGCGTTTTGTATCGCCGCAATGCCATTGTCATCTTTATGTGTATTGAATTGATGCTCAATGCGGTGAATTTGCTGTTGGTCGCGTTCAGCCGTTTTCACAACGACTCGGGCGGTCAGGTTTTTGTTTTTTTCATCATGGCTGTAGCGGCGGCGGAAGTGGCGGTTGGATTGGCTATTTTAATGATGATTTATCGCAATACCAAATCTACGGATATTGACTTTTTGAATCGATTGAAGTTTTAGATTAACAATTTTCAAATCTTAAAGACTTGGAAAGTGTGCGTTATTCATCATTTATCATTCATAATTCATCATTACATACATGGCTCAATTTCTAACAGTTGCCTTAAAAGCAACCCTCGTTATTACCAAAAAATGGATTGTGGCAGACCGCATTCCTTCGGAAGTTGCGCTTGAAACTGTTGCCAATAATTATGATTTAAACCTTTACGATTACTCAGAGACGGAACATTTTTATCTGTGGAAGCTTAAAGACGAGATTTTAGCAGCTGAAATAGTGCCTTTTTTAGAAAGCGTTTTTAAATTTTATTACAATAATGAAGAAGAAAGCTATCAAAGCATTATAGGTGAATTGAAGCGGCGGAAAAATTATGACAGCCTGTTCAAATTAGCAAAAGAAGCAGAATATGATCATTTTGAATTGGATAATAAGCAATATAGTCAATTTCACTTGAAAAAATTAGCAAGACATTTGAAAGTAGATTACAATTTCTTTCAATTATTCAAAAGTGAACGCCTGCGGATGGATAATTTTGATAAGGTTATGGAGTTTTTACAAAATTGTATGCAAAAGGCTTTTTCTGAATTTCAATTGAGTAAGGCATTGGAGATTTATATTGTGGATACGAAGCTTCAGTAGAATAAAATGTCATGTAAGCAAGTGCTAACTGAGGGGTGTTAACAATTTTCATTTTTAAATAAAAATTATTTAACTATGACTGCTACTCAAATAATTGGAGAAATCAATAAGCTTTCTCTTTTAGAAAGGATTCTTGTTATTGAAAATACTTTAAAAAGTATTCGTCAAGAAGCAAAAAGAAAATCAAATATGAAACATGCTGCAAAACTGCTGCTCGATGATTATTTGAATGATAAAGAATTAACAGCTTGAATATCATGAAAATCCCTCAAAATACTGAGGGGGTAAAACATAAATTATGTCGCATTTAGTCTGGTTAATACCTCTATTTCCGCTCATCAGTTGGGCAATCATCGGTTTAGTGAACCGCAATCTGTCAAAGGGTTTGACGGGTACAATAGCGAGTGGTAGCGTTTTGGCTTCATTTGTTGT
>JAYUUR010000093.1:0-6000 GCA_043754475.1 Saprospiraceae bacterium
AAAAAACACCTTTGGTAACTAATTGATTTTCAACTTACAACAAGTCTATTGAATAGATACCAATACTGTTATCTATTACCTTGATGGTAATCTACCCAATAAAGCCCTTGACTTTTTAGATGTGATTTTTACTATTGAAGGTAATATCTCAGTAATATCTCAAATAGAACTCCTTAGTTGGACACCTCCCAATCCAGAAGATTATATCACCGTAGAGCAATTTGTCAATGATGCAGATATACATCCTCTTAATAAAGGGATTATCAACCAGACCATTGCTTTGAGGCAAACTTTCAAAATGAAACTACCCGATGCCATCATCGCTGCAACTGCCCTCGTTTATGATTTCACTTTAATCTCTCGAAATGTAGATGATTTCCTTAGAATCCCTAACTTGAAATTGCTGAATCCTTTCACAGATTTATAGATATATCTTTTGAACAACTAAGCTTCTATGCTACACTAAAAAATAGCACTCCCCTCAGTATTTTAACTAAAAAAACAATAAAAAGCTCTAAATTTGCTCAACTTAAATCCTATACTATAAATAAAAATAAGCAAGTCGCGTGCGTAAACTAACCTTTGTACTTTTAATTTTAGGATTTTCAGGGCATTTGAACGCCCAGAAATCTGCTGAAGACCAGTGGGTGGATAGCCTTTATCAATCCTTGACGGATACGCAACGGCTTGGGCAATTGTTCATGATTCGGGCGCATAGCAATTTGGGGGCTGACCATATTGCACAGGTGGAAGACTTGATTCAACGGTATTTTGTAGGCGGATTGTGCTTTTTTCAAGGCACACCTGAGAAGCAATTGGAGCTGACGAACAAGTATCAAGCGATGTCCAAAGTACCGCTATTTATTTCGATGGATGCTGAGTGGGGCTTGAATATGCGCTTGAAAGGAGCGGCAATTGCTTACCCCAAGCAACTCATGCTCGGTGCGATTCAAGACAATACTTTGATTTATAAATTCGGTCAAGCAGTAGCGAATGAATGCCGTCGGATAGGGGTGCATATCAATTACGCGCCTGTGGCGGATGTGAATAATAATCCGAATAACCCCGTCATCAACGAACGCAGTTTTGGAGAAGATAAGCGGAATGTGGCAGTAAAATGCTTTGAATATATGCGCGGGATGCAGGATAATGGTGTGATGGCGTGTGCTAAACATTTCCCCGGTCATGGCGATACGGAAGTGGATTCGCATAAAGATTTGCCCCTTGTGAATAAGGATTTGATGAGCCTGAATGCTTTAGAGCTCATGCCTTTTCGAGTACTCAGTCAGCAGGGAATCGGCAGTTTGATGATAGCACATTTGCAAGTGCCGTCTATTGATAGCGCAGCACATACGCCTACGACATTGAGTAAAAATGCTGTGCGCCGTTTGTTGAGAACTGAAATTGGCTTCGACGGCTTGATTTTTACAGATGCTATGGATATGAAAGGCGTGACGAAATATTATCACAATGGTGAGGCAGAAGCCAAAGCCCTCGAAGCGGGCTGCGATATGATTTGCTTACCGGAGGATATTCCTGCTACGATAGCGGCTATAAAAAAATACATTATAGAAGGTAAAATTGATACGAATGATATAGAAGCGAGTGTGAAACGCATCCTCCGCGCGAAGTATCAGTATGGTTTGACGACCCCTCAGTATATAGAGCCTTTTAATGTTAGAAATGATATAAATTCCTTCGATGGGATTACTTTAAAACGGGAGTTGATTAAAAATGCGCTGACGCTTGTGAGGGATGACAATGAATTATTGCCTTTCAAAAGCTATCAACCCGATAGTATGGCGACTTTGAGTTTGGGTTCTAATCGACTGTCGCCGTTTCAATATATGCTCAATAATTATGGTCTTTTCAATCAATTCAACTTATCGAAAGAGTTTAGCGAAGAGAAAAAGAAAGAAATGCTGAATTATTTTAGCAAAAAGAAAATAGTCATCGTCAGTTTGCACGATATGAAATCCAATGCAAGTGTTGGATTTGGCTTATCCAATGATGTAAAAGACTTTGTGAATGAATTAACTAAAGTGACTAAAGTGGTGCTGGTAGTATTTGGCAACCCATATTCGTTGAAATATTTTGATGATATGCCAACAGTTTTAGAATGTTTTAATGAAGATAAAGTGACGCAGGAATTGGCGGCAGAAGGCATTTTCGGTTTGTTTGATTTTAAGGGAAAATTGCCTGTTACGTCTTCTGAAAAATCCAAAGGCGGCATGGGACTCAACACTTTGCAGGATTTGCCTTCAAAAAAAATCAACCGTTTGGAATGGGATACCGAATTGCCAGAAGCAGTAGGGATGAGCAGTCAAAAACTCTTAAAAATTGATACCATTGTTCATGAATTAATTGCCAGCGGAGCAGCTCCAGGTTGTCAAATATTGGTCGCCAAAGATGGACAAGTTGTTTTTCACAAGGCTTATGGTTATCAAACGTATATAAAAGCGCAGGAAACTTCTACAGAAGATCTTTACGACCTCGCTTCCATCACCAAATGCGCTGCTACGACCATCAGTTTAATGAAATTGTATGAAGAAGGCAAGATAGATTTAAATGAAAAAATGTCAAAATATCTGCCTTTCCTCTCTGAAAAAGATGCTTTAGGCAATGAATCCAATAAAAAAGATTTATTGATAAAAGATGTTTTGATACATCAGGCGGGCTTGCAAGCGTGGTTGCCATTTTATAAAAATACCATGGAAACGGGTATTGTGGATGGCAAATACACCGTTTTTCCTTCGCCAAAATGGTATTCTCATGTGCCGTCTCTTGATTTTCCTATTGAAGTTGGGAAGGATTTGTATATGAAAGCAGCATATATTGATACCATAAAATGGCAAATAGTGCAATCGCCGCTGAGAGCGAATAAAAACTATGTCTATTCTGATTTGGGTTTAATACTTATTACCGATGTCATAAAAAACTTATCGGGCAAAACACTTGACCAATATGCTACTGAGAATTACTATCGACCCCTCAGTATGAGCCGTACTTTATTCAATCCCTTGACGCATTTTAGCACCACCCATATTGCCCCCACCGAAGAAGATAAATATTTCAGACATCAGCAATTGCGCGGTCATGTACACGATATGGCGGCGGCTATGCTCGGCGGCGTGAGTGGTCATGCAGGACTTTTTTCAACCGCTGCGGATTTAGCCGTTTTGCTACAAATGCTCTTGAACAAAGGCGAATATGCAGGGGTTCGCTACCTAAAACCTGAAACGATTGCCCTTTTCACAACTCGACAAGGCGGTAGCACAAGGCGCGGCTACGGTTGGGATATGAAGGAACTCAACCCTCATAAAACATTGAATATGAGTCACTTAGCTTCAAATAATACGTTCGGGCATACCGGCTTTACAGGCAATGCTTTTTATGCCGACCCAGATAATAACCTCATCTATATTTTCCTTTCCAACAGGACTTATCCTGATATGAACAATAATAAAATCACGAATGGGAATTACCGCTCGCGCATTCAAACAGCGATTTATGAAGCGATTATAAAATAATGTTAAGTTGATAATTGAGAAAATGCCAATTTTACTTTTTTTTAAACTTGTTTTAACCTCAATTAACGCCATTTAACTCTATTTTTCATTAAATATTCTATTTTTGCACTCGTATTAAAAATGAGGACAATTTGACAGCATGATTTGAACTTAGAATAATGGCAAAGAGAAGAAAAACGAATTATTTTTACTCGATTATTAGTGTGGCTTTAGTGCTTTTTCTACTGGGGTTTTTCGGAACTGCCTTGCTTTTCGTTCGGCAGCAAGCAGCCATGCAGCAGGAGAAAATTACGATGATGGTGGAGATTAAAGAAGGGGCAGACTCAGCAGCGTTGGTAAGTTTGAAAAAAGAATTACCTAAAATGGATTTTGTAAAAGCGGGTTCTGTGCATTTTGTTTCGAAGCAAGAAGCGGCGGATGTGATGCGTCAAAGTTTGGGCGATACTTTAATAAATCCCGATATGCCTTTGCCGTTTTACGATGCCTATTCTTTGAGCCTAAAACCGGAGTCGATGAATAAAAATGCCATAGCGGATATTACTCAAAAATTGAAGGACAATTTGGCTGTGAATGATGTGTACATGGATGAAGGTTTGTTAGGAGAAGTGTCGAAAACCATTGAAAAAATCGCCCTTTTTGCATTTATTGCTGCGTTTTTATTCATTATCGTGGCTCTAACGCTGATTCATAATACTATTAGAATTAATCTTTATTCTGATCGTTTTATCATTAAAAACATGGAATTAGTGGGTGCATCGTGGGGCTTTATCAGCCGCCCATACATACGCAAAGGTATTTGGAATGGCTTTTTTAGTGGCACTATTGCCGTCATATTAATTGCTGCGATTTGGTATTTTATTCAAAAATCGACCCCTGAGTTGAATCTTTTATTAGAAAGTCCCTTGTTCTTCGGCAGTGCTGCCATACTCATTTTGTTGGGTATTTTAATCAGTTGGCTGAGCACTTTTTATGTCGTGAATAAGTATTTAAAAATGCGCTTAGACGATTTATATTAATCTAAAATCTAACATCTAATTTCTAAAAATCTAACATCTATAAATAATGGCTAAAGCTAATAGACCGCAGCAAAGACCTGCACAACCGTCAGAACAAAAAACAACGCCCACTCAACGCGCTACTAACACAGCCCGTCAACGAAGTACCCCCTCAGTATTTGGCACCCGCAACGACGATTTGGTGTTCGGGCGTGAAAATTATAAGTGGATGCTGATTGGTATTGCTATTATGGTGGTCGGTTACCTGTGCATGTCGGGCGGTGCTATGCCTTCGCCTGATGTGTGGGATGACAATATTATTTACAGTCCGATGCGGATTATCGTCGCGCCTTTCCTTATTTTATTGGGCTTGGGTGTTGAGATTTATGCTATTTTCAAGAAAAACCCACTTTAAAATATGACTTATCTACAAGCCATCATCATCGCTATTGTCGAGGGATTGACGGAGTTTTTGCCTGTTTCTTCAACGGGTCACATGGTTATCACCTCTTCGTTGATGGGCATTCAGAGCGATAGTTTTACGAAACTGTTTGAGGTCGTTATCCAAATGGGGGCGATACTCTCAGTGGTGGTTTTATACTGGCGTCGTTTTCTTCAAAGTTTTGATATTTACCTCAAATTAGCGGTGGCTTTCGCTCCAGCGGCTGTGTTCGGTTTGCTATTTTATAAGCATATCAAAGTGATTTTGGAGAAGCCATTAGTCATAGCAGCTATCTTACTTTTGGGCGGTATTGTGCTGCTTTTTGTAGATAAATGGTTTGCTAAAAATGAAGCCATTGATAACGTCAAAGAGGATATTTCCTATAAAAATGCTTTAGTTATAGGCAGTTTTCAAGTACTTTCCATGATTTTTCCAGGATTGTCTCGCGCGGCGGCAACTATTATTGGCGGCTTAACGCAGCATTTAAATCGTCAACGTGCAGCCGAATTTTCATTCCTTTTAGCTGTTCCGACGATGGCAGCAGCCTCTTTGAAAGAAGGGTATGAGTATTTTAAAGATACCAAAGCAGGCTTGGTTGCCCCCCTCAGTAACGAGCAGATTTGGATGCTGGCGTTGGGTAATATCGTCGCTTTCGTAGTGGCTTTGATTGCTATAAAAACGTTTATCAATTTTCTAACGCGCAATGGTTTTAAAGTGTTTGGTTGGTATCGCATTGCGGTTGGGTTGTTGATATTGGTTTTGCATTTTGTCGGAGTGGAGTTGTTTGTGAATTGATTTTTGACTATTTTTTTATCGAAATGGGAAACTCTAAGCCCACTATGTATTGTGTCCAATTATGTTTTCCCTGTATTTTATTTAAAATGATATAATTGTGAAAAGCCAAATCAAGGTGTAACCAATTTGTTAATTTCAAGTCTGCTCCTAATCCCAATCCCCAGTATTTTAGGTTGTCTAATTTATAAGGTCTGTCGTTGCCGCAAGAGCATATATTACCGATATTGAAACTATTTTC
>JAYUUR010000094.1:0-18129 GCA_043754475.1 Saprospiraceae bacterium
TTTTCTTTTTGGAGGACTTTATTGATAGGTATTTTACGGGCATCTGCCATAGAATCGCCATAATCAGGGTGTGGAATACCATAAAATTGGTTGCCTTGACGGCGGGTTCTATCATGGCAATTATACAAATGGTGGCAACGCTCATGGGTTCGGCAGGGCGGTTGGCAATGACGAATATTCAACTGCAAGAAGCCAAAGTTGCCTTCGAACGCATGAACGAATTTACAGCCATACAACCCGAATATGAGCAAGGAACTGATAGTGAAAAAGCCGCCATCAGTGATTTTGAAGAGTTGAAAGCAAGCAATATATCTTTCCGTTTTGCAGGGCGTAAGCAATTGTTGAAAAACGTGTCATTTTCAGTCCGTAAAGGAGAAATGATTGCTATCATTGGAGAAAGCGGCGGCGGCAAAAGCACTATTTTACAAATACTTCAAAAATTTATACAACCCGAATCAGGCAAATTATTAGTGAATGGTTTAGAAATGGATTGGATTTCTATGGAACAATGGCGCAGTCAAATAGGCGTATTACCTCAACAAGTCCACCTTTTTAATGGCACTTTAATAAAAAATATAGTTTTAGGAGACCCCTCAGTTGCTTCGTCCCTCGCAATGACATTTGAAGCAAAATTGATTAAATTCTTTGAAAATTATGGATTTAACCGCTATTTTGAGCAATTCCCTAATGGTTATGCTACGCTTTTAGGTGAAAACGGTGTAAGCATCTCAGGCGGACAAATACAATTGGTGAGTTTAGCGAGAGCCTTGTGGCGCCATCCACAACTTTTACTTTTAGACGAACCTACGGCAGGACTTGACAACGATACCGAGCGTTTCGTCATTCAATTATTAAGGAAATTATCTGCTCAAATGGGTATCATCATTTTAATACATCGCATATCCTTAGCTCGTCCGTGTAATAGGATTTATATTTTGAAAAATGGCGAAGTATCAGATTTTGGCAACCATGCGGTTTTGTTGCAGTCGGATAATCTTTATAAAAGAGGCTGGTTGAGTGCTGTGGCTTAAAAGGATTAATTTATCGAAAATCTAACCTTTTCAATATAAAAAGTGTTAAAGAACGTGTTGAAACTTGTACTTTTGTTCCTTCAATTTCAACAGTTCTTGAGCCTCATATCAATTGAAAATAGATAAATCCTTACGAAAAAATTTAAAATGTCTGAAAATAAACCCGTAAGCCAACAGAAAAAGCGCTTCGACACCCAACTGCTCTTTCGCATTATTTCATTAGCCAAGCCCTATCAAGGCTTTTTTATTTTTGCTGCCTTACTGGCTGTTATCCTCGCTCCGCTGTCGAGTGCACGTCCCTTTTTGATTCAACAAATGGTGGATGAGCATATATTTAAATTTGATGTGGAGGGCATGACCCGCATGGTCATTATCCTTTTGATACTTCTTTTTTCAGAAGCGACGATTCAATATATTTTCAACTATACGACTTCGTGGCTTGGGCAATCCGTCATCAGAGACCTCCGCGTACGGGTTTTCAAGCATGTGACAAAGTTGAATTTGTCCTATTTTGACAAAACACCCATCGGCACTTCTACCACTCGAACCATCAACGACATCGAAACCATCAACGCCGTTTTCTCGGAAGGCATTATTACCATCATCGCCGACCTTTTGACTTTAATCGTGGTGCTGGGGATTATGTTTTGGACGAGTTGGAAATTGACGCTGGTATGCATGACTGTTTTGCCGTTCCTGCTCATAGGTGCGCGATGGTTCAAAAATGAAGTGGCGAAGTCTTTTCAAGTGGTGCGGAACGAGGTCACCCGCATGAATGGGTTTCTCCAAGAGCATATTACAGGTATGCGCATCGTTCAGATTTTCAACGTTGAAAACCAAGAGCGGGAGAAATTCAAGGAAATCAATCGCTCCTACACGGGCGCGAACTTAAAAGCCATTTTTGCTTACGCTGTGTTTTTTCCATTGGTCGAAATTGTATCGGCGGCGGCTTTGGGCTTGATGGTTTGGTATGGCTCGCAAGGGGTGATTCAGAATCATATTACATTGGGCGTTTTGGTGGCGTTCCCCGTTTATTTGAATATGCTGTTTCGCCCGATTCGGATGCTGGCTGATAAATTTAATACCCTACAAATGGGCATGGTGGCGGCTGAACGCGTTTTTAATTTGATAGATGACGAAAGAAATGTAGAAAAATCAGGTACTAAAAAGGTGGAGAAACTGAGGGGGGATGTAGAGTTTAAAAATGTCAATTTTGCCTACGATAATGAAAACTATGTCTTGAAAAATGTCAATTTCAAGCTAAAACATGGTCAAACCCTCGCTATCGTTGGCTCAACAGGCTCAGGCAAAACAACGATTACGAGCATTTTGAATCGTTTTTATGAAATCCAAAGCGGCTCGATTACGATTGATGACATAGATATTCGGGAGTTCGATTTGAAAAGTTTGAGAACGCATATTGCCGTTGTGTTGCAAGATGTTTTCCTCTTTTCAGGCTCCGTTTTTGAAAATATTACTTTGAGAGACCCCTCAGTACCGAGGCAAAAAGTGATAGATTGCGCTAAAATTATTGGTGCCGATGAGTTCATCATGCGCTTGCCCGGCGGCTACGATTATCAAGTCATGGAGCGCGGCGCGACTCTTTCAATGGGTCAACGGCAGCTCATTTCCTTCGTTCGCGCCTTGGTTTTTGACCCTGAAATCTTGATTTTGGACGAAGCCACTTCTTCTATTGATCCTGAAAGCGAGGGCATTATTCAATACGCCATTGAAAAATTGATAGCCAAACGGACGAGTATCATCATTGCTCACCGTCTATCTACGATTCGCCACGCTAATAATGTCTTGGTGATGGACAAAGGCGAAGCCATTGAATTTGGACCACATGAAAAATTACTTCAAATTGAGAATGGTCGCTATCGGGAATTGTATGAAATGCAGTTTGCTTCGGTGATGGGGGTGTAAGTTGACGCATGAGTGTTAACACATATTTTTAAATAACAAACAATTATTGATATGCTATTCCAACTCAATTTTCCTACTCAGCAACAACTCGATGCGCTCATCATTGAGCAAAAAGACAAGCCACTCAGTTACTCCAAGCCCTCAGTCCCACCCAAAAGGGGAAGCTTATTCAACTACGACAATAATCGTGTTCTGTTAGGTGAAGGTGAAGCGATGTTCAAAGCTGCCAGTCAAGCCATTCGGCAATGGACAATGTTCCCCGGCGGTTGGGCGCGTATTTATTCTGACACCACGCCGATTGAAGTGGGGCGCGTGGTGGTGATGTGTGCGCAGGTGATGGGGCTTTGGTGGCTCAATTGTTCGCGCATTGTTTATACAGTCCATGAACCGCATCGGTTTGGATTTGCTTACGGTACGCTTCACCACCATGCTGAAAGTGGAGAAGAACTTTTTCAAGTAAAAATGTATGAAAATGGTCAAGTTTACTACGAAATTCAAGCGTTTTCACGTCCTCGACATTGGATGGCGCGTTTGGGTTTTCCGTTAGCTCGCTATTATCAACGGCAGTTTGTGAAAGATTCTTTTAAAAATATGAAAAAAGTAACCGATGAATTACTCAAAACCGAGTCAAAATTGGTTCGTTGAGCCACTTGCACCTTTGGGTTTGTGGTTAAAAATGGCCGTCATCGTACTTGTTTCTGTTTTTATAGAATCACAACCGACTCACCCCAGTTGGGCAATTACGATGATTCTGACGGCTGCATTTCTCCTCGTACCCATTGGTTTTCAACAAGTTATAAACAGGAATAGGTATTTTCAAGCAAAATTTCAAGATGATGTCATTGCGAGGGACGAAGCAAACAGGGTGCTTATTTGGCACTTGGCTGCTACTTTTCTATTAGCCATCAGTTTTATTGTAGAAAAAAGCAGGATAGCAGGTTTACTTGCTTTGCCCTATACTATATGGTGTGCATTTATTTTTTTGAAAATACTTCAATTCAATTTCAAATTACCTTACCTAACGACCCTTGCCACTTGGGGATTTCTAACAAATGCGGCGGTTTGGTGCGTTTTTGACCGTTTTGATTATCAGCCCTTAGGTTTTACCTCTTGGATTGTGCTGTTGACGGGTGCGCATTTTCACTACGCCGGTTTTGCTTTAACGCTCTCATTGTCTTTGTTTTTAAATGAAAATCCTCATAATAAAATAGCCACAATAGCTGCATGGGGCGTTCTTTCGGGCGTCATTTTAACCGCTATAGGTATCACAACAACGCAGTTGGGTTACTCTCATTTTATTGAAACATTGGCGGGCGTTTGGATGGCAATGGCTGCTTTTTTAGTCGGATTTACGTTTTTACTGAGGGGGTATTTCTATGAAAAAATAATGCTCGTACGGGTGCTTTGGATGACAGGCGGTAGCTGTTTGATGCTCGGCATGACCTTAGCTTTTTTCTATGCCTTGCGCCATATTATTGTCATTGATTGGCTGACTATTCCCAATATGCAAGCGATTCATGGCTCTTTAAATGCCTTGGGATTTGGCACTTTGATGCTCTTGGGTTGGGTGTTTAAAAAATAACCCCCTTTCACATCCCCACTTCCTTACTATTTTGAGGAATGGCAAACGTTTCAGTCGTCGGTTTTATGAAGCGAATATTTTTAATTTTCGCTTCTCCTTTGGGATTGAAAAAGCCTTTTTCTTCTGACCAATTCATAAATTTCCATGTTGTGGGGAACATCACGCCGCCCACTGCCGTCCACTCTGAATAGACAATGCCGCTTGGTTTTTTCTCAGCTTCGGCTTGGGATTTACCACCGTAAGTGACGATATATGTCATGGCTTCCAAGTAATTTGTTGCCTTGTTGCGATGCACGATGTACCAATCATCCGAAGAGTCGCCTGTGCCGTTTTGGAAGGTCAAACGAGCGCGGGCGTAATCGGTGTAATCATATATTTGGTCGGCTAAAAGCTGCCATTGTGTACCGCCGTCACTGACTTTGAAAGGTGCCATAAAAAAATATTGCCATGTAAAAATATCAAAACGGGCTCGTTTGTAATCAGAATCAGCGGGTGAAATAACCGTTTTTTGACCATCAAAAATCACTGTTTTACCATCGGCATATTGAAGTCGAATTTTGCCACTTCCGACAAGCGTGGTGAGCGTGGCACTCATCGAAGGCTTGCCGCCCCATGACATATCAATATCGAAAACGAGGGCTTCTTGCTTATAAAACAGGTCAAAATGGTGTGATTTTTTAATTTTTTCTACAAAATCCTTAGCTGTTTCCGGGTTTTGCTTAATCATCACTTGACTGTGCACTGCCGTAAAAATGCACAGTATTAAAATAAAAAGTATGCCTTTTTTCATCATTAATTCAATTTTGAAGCAAAGAAACGATGAAGTTATCACAAATTCTTAACGACTTGATATAAATACAATAGAGCAATACCCCTCAGTATTTTGCCTATTTTTTATAAAAAAACGGTGAAATACTGAGGGGGTACTTTTATTTTATATTGAGCATATTACAGGCATAAAAAAAAACCGTCTCGACAAAATCAAGACGGTCAATTAATATAAACAAAATGTTTACGCAAATTCTTTATCAGTATGAAAACATACTTTATATCTCTTATTAAATTTTGTAAGAAAAAGTCACATTCAAATTGGTACCTGGCACTTGGCGAATCATCAAATTATCATTGACAGCATCGTATTTACCATTATTATTCATGTCTTGATAAAAATTGTAGCGGCTGTTTAAAATATCATTGACATTGAAACGAATTTCAGCATTTTTCAAGCGTTTTGACACTTGAAAATCCAATAGTGCGCGTGGTGCTTCATAAATGTTAGGGTTGAATTGATTGCCCACTTCTATGATGCGGCGACCAATTTGATTGAATAGCATCGTTGCACCCCAACCATTTTCAGCATTAGAATATTGCAAACCGACATTAGCAATATATGGCGATTGACCTTGTAGAGCGCGATTTTCTTTTACGCCATCAGTATTAGTACCGAAAGTCACATCTGAAATAATATAAGCCACATTAGAGAAAGCGACAAAATCTTCCCATATTTTATTACTGCCAATGAATCCTAAATGCTTGCGGAACTCCAATTCGGCACCATAATTATTAGCCTTTTTAGCATTGACATAATAAATGGCGTAAGAACCGACACCCGTTGTATTATAAAATTCTTCAATCGGGTTTTTGAAGTTTTTATAAAAAGCAGATACTGAAAACATTTGCCCACCTTCGGGGAAAACTTCATACCTCAAATCCACATTCGTAATGTCTGTTTGTTTTAAATTAACATCACCTGAGCGGCTGCGGTTAATCTCAAAATCATAAAAAGCAAAAGGCGACATTTCACGCAATTCTGGACGCGCCAAAGTTCTCGTAGCACTGAATCGAAGGTTGCTTTTTTCAGTCAATGAATAGGTCAAATTGAGCGATGGTAGAAGGCTGTTAAATCTCGTATCTACGTTTTGACTTGACGTAATATTAACAGGATATGATTCGTAGCGAACCCCCCAAACGGCTCTAAATTTGTCCGTAATTTTATTATCAAGCATAACAAACGGTGCAATTGTAGCCGTTTTTGCTTTGTAACTATACGATTCGTCAGTCAATTCACCATAGTAAAATTTATCAGATGCAATGTTTTGAGTAGCAAAAATTTGATCTTGCGGCAAGCCCAAAAGTACGCCTGTACCTCTGCCACCAACCATACCGAAGGCTCTTGCACTAAAATCTCTCGTCCGATTTTGATAGTTGATACCGACTTTAATATTTTGTGTTTTACTCGCTATTTTAAAGGGAATCGCTACATCTGCATTAGCGATGTACATTTTTTCATCCAAATTAGAATAGAGTTTACCTACGCTGTTCACATTCGGCACATTGGGTACAGAAGCCAAATATGCTTTTTCAGAACCAGCATCTTGAAGGATGTAACTTAATTGGCGTTGGTTCGGTAAATCTCTTTTGATGAGGTTTGTACCCACTATCCAGTTAAGTTTTATGCCACTTTCAGCGCCAGATATGCGGTGTTCACCAGCCAATTGGGAACTGAAAAGTTGATTGCTTTTATAGCGAGTTAAAGAACTTTTGGAGTTAACAGTGGCATTATCGTAGGTAATACCTTCTCTGACAGTCATGGCGTCGTCAGTGTTGACGCTTAATGTATTTTTGAAACTCAACCTATGATTAGGATTGATTTGATAAGTAAAATTAATCAATGCTCCGTTCAAATTATTGGTTGTGTAGCGGTTATCATTGACACGAGTTAAGGTATCACGATTCAAGTAAAAAGCTCTGAAATTTTGGTTATTTCTAACGCTGCGGTTGTAAGTTAATGCTCCAATAGCACCAATTACGCCGCCATTTGCCATTTTTTTATTAAAACCGCCTGATAATTGTAGTGATAAATTAGGCAAAGCCATCACTTTTTCAATACCCCAATCATTGGCAAACAATTTACTATTTTCAACATTTTGAGGTTTTGAAGCATTTTGAGACGCTGATACTGAGGGGTATGCCGTTGGTAACTCACGCGAGCCATCATTCAGTCCGAGCCAATCAGTGTTGCCTTTTGAACTGCTTTGGTAGAAATCTTTACCTTGCGTGACTGTATTAGCACCCATGCCGATTTGAAAATTGAGGAAATTTTCATTCGGAATATTTTTAGTATTTAATTGAATCAAACCACCGGCAAAATCCGCTGGCATGTCAGGCGTAGCCGCTTTATTGACTAATATATTATCAATCAAATTGGAAGGAAAAAGGTCGAATGAGAAGGCTTTACGGTCAGGTTCTGTACTCGGCATCGGCGTACCGTTGACCAAAACTGCATTGTATCTATCGCTCAAACCCCGAACAATCGGAAAGCGATTGTCTTGAATACTAATGCCACTGATGCGGCGAATCGCATCGCTCGCACTGCGAGCAGGAGAGCGGCGAATCGCATCGCCTGAAAGACCGTCCGAAAGAGTGATATTATTTTTTTGAATCAATAGGATAGTGCTTGCCGCTTCTTGTTTGCGCGTAGCGGTAATCACTACTTCCGCCATAACTGCTGTGGATTCAGCTAAAGTAAAATCAACCGTTGTTGTTTCCTTTTCTTTTACTGCAATATCGCTGATTTCTTTAGTAGAATAACCAACATAAGATACCGTAAGGGTCATGTTGCCCGTAGGCACATTATTGATGATAAAATTGCCATCAATATCAGTTATAGCACCTAATTGGTTAGAACCTTTTACGACAACGGAAACACCTACGAGGGTTTCACTATTTTTAGCGTCAATCACTTTGCCTGAAATCTGTCCGAATTGTTGCGCCAATAAGCACGTGGTAAGGAGAGAAAAGATGAGCGTAAACGTGAGTCTGTTTTTCATTATCTAATAGAATTTGTTAATATTTTAAATTCGGTGCAAAATTCCTCTTCTAATGTTAATTTAACATTAAGCCAATGTTAAGTTTTTAGGAATTAAACTAAAAAAGGTAGCTGCTATTGAAAGCGGCTACCTTTTATATTAATATTGAAAAACAGAATATTCAATGTTGATACAAACCTATAAGATTTTTATAAATATTTTGACACTCTGTGTCAATGCGAAATAGTCAAAACCTTGATTATTATAAACATTTTGACTCTCTGAGTCATTTTACAGACCGATTTTGACTCGGAGAGTCATAATGTTTATAATAATATCATTTCAAGCACTTTTTACTGACACGGAGTGTCGAAATGTTTGCAATAGGTTTATAATCAATGATTTACAAATTTAAATTTAGTTTTATTTAATGACTGAAAGCGGCATCACTTTTTGACCATTTTCAGAAATAAAACGCACTAAATATAAGCCGGCGGGTGTATTATTCAAGTTCAATTGAGTATTATAGACCCCCTCAGTATAAAGCCGTTTTGGAGAGTTTGAAATCTCTCTGCCGAGCATATCTACTAAAGAAATTTGTATATTCATCGTTTTCTCTACATTAAATTCGATATTGGCAACGCCTTGAGCAGGGTTAGGATAAATTTTAGCACCGAAAACTTGAGCATCTAATTCCGCTAATTTAGAAGTAATAGGTGCTAAGTAAGGGTTTGATTTAGGCGTAAAACTTGCCCAACCATCCAACCAATTCGTTGGTCCAAAAGCACCTCTATACGCCACTTGAGTAAAATACGCATTATTCAAATAAGTATCTGTAAATGCTGCACCTGTTAACGCTGCTGAACCTGCTTTAGGCGAAGCAAAATTAGCTTTAGTCGTATCGTAGGGGGCTGTTAATAAATCAGTGGCAAGAGTGTCATTGCTATATTCCGCTTTTGTCAACCAAGTAGCAGAGTTAATAGTTGGCGTACCTGAGAAAGCATCTACTGCTCTTTTATTGCTGCCCACCATATTGTTTTCGAAGCGCAATGTGTCGCCAATAGCCGCAGGAGCAGTGGGTGCGCCGTCAATGTCTACACCGAAGCTGGGCCAGCCCATCATAATAGAATTGAAAACAGATTGACGGGTATTGCGGCGCAATAATGCACCTGTTCTAAAGACATCGCCTGCTGGTTGATTAGCACCTGTAACACCAATCATGGTCATATTGCTAAATGTAGCGGATGTATAAGGTGCAAGGTATTGAGCACCTTCGTTGTTATCCGATTCAAAACCATTCGATGCGCCTGAACTACCACTTACAATCGTTTTATCAGAATAACCGGGTACTCGAGCAGCTAAACCAAACTGCACACGTCCTGAAAAACCATTATCTGTATCAAAATCATCATCCACACCACCAAATGCCACAATATATTTAGCATCCACAGTGCCGCCAAACCATTCGTAAGAATCATCGCCTGAAAAGCTGACTTGTACATATTGAATAGTTGTACCTCTGCCAACGCCACCAAATGTCAAACCATTGATTTCATTATTGGGTTGAAAAGCGATGCCCGGAAACTCAATGCGGACATATCTTAATGTACCTGAGTTGTCGTCGGCATCCGTTCCGCCATACAAACCATCATTTGAAGCATTGTTCACACCGCCTTCAATCGTGCCTTGACCAGCTACGGTTGCACCATTTGCATCTTTGAATGAGGCATTCGTCGGTGCTTTTCCTAAAAGAATAATGCCGCCCCAATCACCTGCATCACGCTGACCAACAGGCTGATTAGATGTGAAAACAATAGGCTGTGCTTTAGTGCCTTCAGCTACGATTTTGCCACCGCGCATCACGATAATAGTGCCTTTAGTGGCTTTATCGCCTTTAATCAATGCACCTTTTTCGATTGTCAAAGTGGCACCCGGGCGGACATATACGAAACCTTTGAGAATCCAAATCTTCGTATTGCCGATTGTTTTGTTCGTGTTGATATAACTTGTTGTGTTGTTAATTACTTCATCGCCTTTAAGCGTATCAATGGCAACTTGAGCATTAATTGTTAAAATTGTAATGAAAGAGAAAATAAGGGTAAATAATGGCTTCATAATATTTGAATTTAATGAACGATACTTTTTAAAATCGGTGCAAAAATATCCGTCCAATGTTAATTCAACATTAAGCCAATATTAAGTTAAGGTGAAAAATGCAAGGTGAAGCACCCCCTCAGTATAAAGCGAGTTTTACCCATTATTCGCATAATTTTCAAATGAATCAATCTAAACAATGCCATCTATACGTATGTTAAAACAGAGGTTAGTGAAATGCATCAGTTCGTAACACTTATGACAGATAAGTAAACACAGGTTGTTAAACAGAGATTTTTAAGAGAATTTTAAAAAAAAATGAGATTTTTTTTCAACATAAAAAAATCGTTCATAAATTAAATATTCTCAGAGGTTTAAACTCAATAAAAATTTATCAGATGACAATCAATTAGCTCCACGATGAAGCATTGAAGTAAAATTTGACATGGTAATTGCCCATCAACAGGCATTACAATTCATTATTTCAAACTTATCCAAAACTTTACAAACTATGAAACCATTTATAAAACTCACTCTCATTCTATTCAGTATTTTAATATTGCCTTATGGTTGCAATCAAAACAGGCTCATAAAAGCACTAACAAATCCTTTATTAGCGACTATCCAAAATTTTCCCGTATTCAAAATCATGCATGGTGTCATCGGTTTTCAAGCCAAATTCGCAGTAGATGCCGACGGTTCGCCACGTGCTTACGGGCCCAATGATTCAGGTTTGGATTTGACTCAACATGCTTATAATGTGAGTGGCAAACGCTGGATGGGCATCGTAACCGACGAAAACTCTAAACCTCTTATTCAAAAGAAAGGCGACCCACATCCCGGGTTGTATATTTCTCAAACGTCTCTCTACGATACGACTTATCCAAACTGCAATCCACGCCGTTTTGTCAATGCTGAAAAAATACCTTATATCGTTTTGTCTTTAAAAATGATGGCGTTGACAGGGGCTAAAGTAGGCGACATCAGTTATGTCTACAATCCGGCAACGGGCAAAAGCAGTTTTGCCGTTTTCGGCGATGTTGGACCCGAAGATTTATTGGGCGAAGGGTCTATTTATTTAGCGCAAACTTTGGGCATTCCCAACACCAACCCGCGCGATGGTGGTTTGAGTGGTGCAGCTATTCAATACGTGGTTTTTCCCAATTCAGGGATGGGCAATGGCAGGCATCCAACTATTGCTCAAATAGATAGCATCGGTAAAATAGCAATGGAAAGAATAGGTGGTGAGGCGATTATTTCTAAGCATTTTCAAGCGTTCAGAAGCGTTTTACCTTGAATTTTAAATCAGAATAATTACTTTTGACGCTTTATTCATTTTAACAAAGTAATATGGCAAAGCAATTGAACCTCGTCAAATCCGCTGAATTGAAAGGCGCATCTTCCAAAGAACAAAAGCGTTTCAACAGTTATCTACAAAAAATAAAAAAGTTGAAAGACCAAATTGAACTCTCTCGCGAACTGGCGTTGGAGATGAGCCGCTTGATGCACGATGAAGTCAGACCCGTAGAGGAAAAGATGCACAATGCTTGGAAAACGCTCATTATTGACTTAGATAGGAGCATGTTTGCAGATAAATTGACGGCTAAACAATACGATAAATATGAGTCAATTGTCTTTGAGGAAGCGGATAGCTACATGGCTACTTGCAAAGTAGATGCAGAAGTGCAAGCTATTTTTGACAAGTACAGCCCTGAAAGTTTCGACGATATAAAAACGCAAGGTCAAGAGCAGGGCAAAGAGTTTTTAATAGAAATGCTGCGCAATCAGATGGGTATTGACATTGACCCCGATGATATTGAAGATGTAACCAATCCTTTCAACAATCCAAAAGTATTTGAAAAACTGAGGGAAGCGCAGGAAAAACACCAAGCCCATACCGAAGAACAAGCTCAAAAAAGAGCCGAATTTGAAGCCAATCGCCCTAAATCGGATAAGCAAATTCAAAAAGAAGAACGCCGCAAAGCCGCTGAATCCGCTATCAGCAAAACCACTAAGCAGATTTATATGGATTTGGTAAAAAATTTCCATCCTGACACTGAGCAAGATGAAGAGAAAAGGTTGTGGAAAACGGAAATCATGCAGAAAATAACAGTGGCTTATGGCGAAGACGATTATATTCAACTCCTCGAATTGCAAATGACGCTATTGGAAGATAGAGATAATGCGGTTGAAAAATTTGATGATAAGCAGTTGCGCTATTTTAATGATGCCTTGAAACAACAAGTAGATGAATTGGAAATGCAGCTCCAAATGAACTCACCTGCCATGAATCCAATGTTTCACGGGGCAGAATTATTCAGCCTCAACCGCGACCAAATGATGCGGAATATCAATAAACAGGTCAAAAATTTTCAGCATAATTTGAAGGTTTACCGCAATAACGATGAAGTTATCAAAACAGCCAAAGGTTTGAAAGAATATGTGAAGCAGTATCAATTGGACGATGAAATGGATTTTGATATGGGGATGATGATAGATATGATGCGGCAAATGAAGTAATATCTTTAAAAAATAGGTTAAAATACTGAGGGGGTGCATTTTGTACCCCCTCAGTATTTTAACCATATTTTCCTATTCAAAAACATTTTACCTAAAAATTTCATTTAGCAATATTGTAATTTTGCATCTCCAATTTTCAGAAAATTTTGAAAGTAAAATATATTTAAAAAATAAAAGATTTAACCCGTAAGTTAAATGCTTGAAAATCAATTATTTATGAACAAATTCAATCAACTTCAAAAACTCTTGCAAGACCGAATACTCGTTATTGACGGCGCAATGGGTTCTCTTATCCAACAATATAAACTCACTGAAAAGGATTTCAGAGGTGACCGTTTCAAGGATTTTCATCGTGATATTCAAGGCAATAATGATATTTTGAGCATCACTCGACCCGATGTTATCAAGGCTATTCACAAGGCATACTTGGATGCAGGAGCGGATATTATCGAAACGAATACTTTCAGCGGCACTTCTATTGCTCAAGCGGATTACGAATTGGAGTCAGCGGTGTATGACATTAATTTTGAATCGGCTAAAATTGCAAGGGAAGTTGCGGATGAATATACAAAAGCAAATCCTGCTAAACCCCGTTTTGTAGCCGGAGCCATCGGTCCCACGAATCGGACTTTATCTCTTTCGCCCGATGTGAATAATCCGGGCTATCGAGCGGTGACATTCGATGAATTGGTGGATGCTTATTATGAGCAAATCACTGGTTTGGTGGATGGTGGTTCGGATATTCTTTTAATTGAAACCATTTTTGATACATTAAACGCCAAAGCCGCTATTTTTTCAATAGAAAAATACTACGAAGCACACCCCTCAGTAGAAAGGCTGCCGATGATGATTTCAGGCACTATCACCGATGCATCGGGCAGAACATTGAGTGGACAGACGGTGGAAGCGTTTTATATTTCTATTAGCCATGCTTCTAATTTATTGACGGTCGGTTTGAATTGTGCTTTGGGTGCGTTGGAAATGCGTCCACATGTGGAGTCGCTTTCCACCATTGCTACTTGTTTTGTTCATGCGTATCCGAATGCTGGTTTGCCTAATGAATTTGGTGAATATGACCAAAGTGCTGAGGAAATGCAACAATATATTCGGGATTTTGCGGAGTCCGGTTTTGTGAATATTATTGGCGGTTGTTGTGGTACTACGCCTGACCATATTCGCTTGATGGCAGAAGCTGTGAAAAGTGTAAAACCGCGTAAACGGGCTAAATCTACAGGTTTTTCGATGTATTCAGGTTTAGAACCGTTGATTGTTCGACCTGAAACCAATTTTTTAAATATTGGAGAAAGAACCAATGTAACAGGTAGCCGTGCCTTTGCCCGTTTGATAAAACAAGGTGATTTTACGGCAGCTTTGGACGTTGCGAGGCAGCAAGTGGAAGGCGGCGCGCAGGTGATTGACATCAATATGGACGAAGGTTTGTTGGATTCTGAAAAAGCGATGGTCACGTTTTTGAACCTCGTGATGGCTGAACCCGATATTGCGAAGTTGCCGATTATGATTGACTCATCGAAGTTTTCAGTCATTGAAGCGGGTTTGAAATGCGTGCAAGGCAAGTGCATCGTCAATTCTATTTCGATGAAAGAAGGCGAAGCCAAATTTATTGAGCAAGCTAAAATCGTTCGCAGCTATGGGGCGGCGGCAGTGGTCATGGCTTTTGATGAAGAAGGGCAAGCCGATACGACTCAAAGGAAAGTAGATATTTGCGAAAGAGCCTATAAAATTTTAACAGAAAAAATAGGTTTCCCACCTCAAGACATCATTTTCGACCCTAATATTTTCGCCATTGCAACAGGTATTGAAGAACATAATGATTATGCAAAGTACTTTATTGAAGCCTGTAAAGGTATTAAAAAACGCTGTCCGGGTGCGAAGATTTCGGGCGGTGTCTCGAACGTGTCGTTTTCGTTTAGAGGCAACGATAAAGTACGCGAAGCCATGCACTCTGTTTTCCTTTACCACGCCACCAAAGCGGGTATGGATATGGGCATCGTGAATGCAGGCATGATTGAAGTCTATGACGATATTCCAAAAGACCTTTTGAATTTAGTTGAAAATGTCATTTTCAATAAAAACCCTCATTCAACAGAGGAACTCACCAATTTTGCTGAAAGACTGAAAGATACAGGCGGCAAAGCGGTTCAAAAAGATTTGGCTTGGCGTGAATTGACACTTGAACAACGCATTACACATGCGCTCGTACGAGGCATTGATGAGTTCGTAGATGCCGATACAGAAGAAGCTCATCAGAAATATCCGACCCCCCTCAGTATAATCGAGGGTCCACTCATGGACGGGATGAATGTCGTTGGTGATTTGTTTGGTTCGGGCAAAATGTTTTTACCCCAAGTGGTGAAATCTGCTCGCGTGATGAAAAAAGCGGTGGCTTATTTGACGCCGTTTATTGAAGCTGAAAAATTGAGAACAGGCAATACAACAAGTTCGTCAAAAGGTAAAATTTTGATGGCAACCGTGAAAGGCGATGTGCATGATATTGGTAAAAATATAGTGGGTGTCGTTCTCGGCTGTAATAATTTTGAAATCATTGACTTAGGCGTGATGGTGCCAGCTGATAAAATATTGCGAATTGCCCGCGAGGAAAATGTGGATATTATAGGGCTTTCAGGCTTAATTACCCCAAGTTTGGACGAAATGGTGCACGTGGCGAAGGAAATGGAGCGTCAAAATATGCATATACCCTTGCTTATCGGTGGAGCGACGACTTCAAAAACACATACGGCGGTTAAGATAGAACCCAATTATACAAAGGGTTTAGCGCATCATGTGCTTGATGCCAGCCGTGCCGTAGCTGTAGCCAGTTCGCTTTTATCGGCTGATAAAAAAGTGAAAGCGGAATACATCGAAAGCATCAGAAAAGACTACGAACAGGTGCGGATACTGAGGGGTAATAGAAAATCATCTAAAAAATATTTGACCCTCAAACAAGCACGTCAAAACAAAACGCCTATTGATTGGGCTGCTTTTCAGCTTGTAAAACCGACATTTTTGGGCATTAAAACCTTTGAGGACTACGATTTAGCAGAGTTGCGAAAATACATTGATTGGACACCCTTTTTCCAAAGTTGGCAAATGGCGGGTAAGTTTCCTGCTATTTTGACGGATGAAATAGTGGGTGTAGAAGCTACTAAACTCTACAACGAAGCTCAAAACATGCTTGATAAAATCATTGCTGAAAAATGGATTTCAGCCCGAGCTGTTATTGGTTTTTGGGAAGCCAATTCTATCAATGATGATGATATTGAGTTAAATTTAGAACAACAACCTTTCGAGGGTTTGAAACCCTCGAAAGGTTCTGTGGTACTTCATAATTTGCGTCAGCAAAATCAAAAAGCACCCGGTCAACCCAATTATTGCCTCTCTGATTACATCGCACCTAAAGAAACAGGTAAAACGGATTATATCGGTGGCTTCGCAACGACAGCAGGAATCGGCATTGAAAAATGGGTAGAAAAATTTGAAAAAGAACTCGACGATTTCAACGCCATTCTCTTGAAATCCCTTGCTGATCGCTTCGTCGAAGCCTTCGCCGAGCGGATGCACGAGCGCGTACGCAAGGAGTTTTGGGGCTATGACACGTCAGAAAGCCTTGATACTGAGCAACTTATAGAAGAAGAATACAAAGGCATCCGCCCTGCTCCGGGCTACCCCGCTTGCCCCGACCATACCGAAAAAGCCACCCTTTGGCAACTTTTGAAACCGGAAGAAAATGCAGGTATCACCCTGACTGAAAGCTTTGCGATGTATCCAACGGCAGCGGTTTCAGGTTGGTATTTCGCTCATCCTGATTCAAAATACTTCGGCTTGGGTCAGATTTCAAAAGATCAGGTGGAGGATTATAGCGAGCGCAAGGGGTTTGGTTTGGAGGAAACGGAAAGGTGGCTGGCGCCGGTTTTGAATTATGATGTGTAAAAAAAAAGAGGACAGCTAAATTTGCTGTCCTCTTTATCATTTTATAGAAACTAATTTTAATTGTAAACCTAAACCTTCTATTACTCTTAAAAACGTTGAAAGTTGTACATCAACTTTTCCATTCTCTATACGCGAAATAACTTCTTTTTTCATATCTGCAAGTTCAGCAAGCTCGGATTGAGTCATATTTGCTTTTTTCCTTTCTACTTTAAGCATTTCACAAATATAAAACGCTTTTGCTCTTGCATGAAATTCTTCGCGTTTCTGACAACCTTTATCTCCATATTTGAGATTTAAAAGGTCGTCAAACGTTTTTATATCTTTATATTCCATGTTAATTCCAATTAAGTATATATACTGCTGTATTTCATTTTACAGCCTTTCATTTTTTATTTTTAATTATTACGATTAATTTGATTTTGATTTTCTACTTCATCAAACCTCCTTATTATTTTAAGTCATTAAATAATTTTATCAGATTTTATTGTCTTCAAAATACTCTTTTCTAATCAATTCTGCCTTTTTTACGGCTTTAGTATAATCTTTTTTGTCTTTTTTAAGAAACCCATTTCCTAAAATTACGACTTTTCCTCCCTCTATCAAGGAACTCTCTTTAAAGAAAAATAATATTCGGTATTCATTATTACGAACCGAAAAACGGATTTCATAAATACCATTGCTATTCTCAATAAACTTTACGTAGACTTGTGGCACAAATTTTTGAGTTTGTAATATGTCTAAAACAAAGTCTATTTTTTCTTGTACTTTATTGTCTACAGAACTATAAAATTCCAAAAAGTAATTTTTGTAAAAAATAATTTCACGGACTCTATCCATCATAAATTATTGTTAAAAAATTAAAAAAAGTTATCATTGTTTAAGATTTAAAAATTATAAAATAAGTTTCTATAAAAAGCCATACAAAGATAAATAAAAGTTAACGAAATAGTCAACTTTTATTTCAAAAAAATATTTTAATTACAAATTCTACTATTTCAAAAAATTAATATTACAAAGATAATCCGCTGCAATTTCATCAATAATTGTTAACAAACTATTTTTGATTTTATTCATTTCTTTATCAAGTTCATTTTCAATAATTCCATTATTAATAAGCCTATATAAGTCAATAAAGCGGCTTTCTAATAGAATTAAATCGTTATTATCACTGAAAACTCCGAAGATTTTTTAAAGCCATAGCAAAAGGGTTAAAACAGGT
>JAYUUR010000095.1:0-2042 GCA_043754475.1 Saprospiraceae bacterium
TTGTTTTTGAGCAATTTATCTACGTCTTCCAAAGTATAAAACGGGGCATCGCGCTTATTCATTTCGTCCCAACGCTCGTTCAAGATAGCTATATGTTCTTCGATATAATCAGCTTCTAAACGCTCATTAGAACCGTTTTTAAAAACAGGAATGTTAAATCTTTTTAGGATTTCAAGAATAATAACCGCTTCCTTTCGGTCATTCGGCAATACGATAGTGGCTGTCATTTTTCAATATTTATGAAGTGAAAACTGTTAAGAATTAAGAACACAAAGGTATGTTTTTTAGAATTAGGTGCTGTGTTAAAAACCAAGAATAATTCTAATAAAAAATCCGACACATCCTGATTCTAAAACCTACATCTCCGCCCATTCCTTCAACTTAACTGTATGCGGATGTGCTGCCCCCAAATTTTTAAGATAATTCTGATATGCTGCTTGCCATAGAACTTTTGCCTCAGCTTCTCTTCCTGCACCCTTATAAACCCAAGCCAAATTATTTTGGCGAACGGCAACGGTTGGGTGGTCTTTGCCAAAGTTTTTCTCAGCGCTTTGCATGGCGGTTTCCAATAATTGTGCGGCTTGTTCGTAGCGGCCTAAATTTCTATACACTAATGCCAAATTGGATTGGCGAACGGCAACGGTTGGGTGGTCTTTGCCAAAGTTTTTCAAATCGCTTTGCAGGGCGGTTTCCAATAATTGTGCGGCTTGTTCGTAGCGGCCTAATTCGCTATATACTAATGCCAGAGTTGATTGATTTTTAGATACTAATGTAACATTTTCAATTGGTAAATTTTGAGCAATAGTCAAAGCACGTTTTCCTTGTTCAGCGGCTATTTCATAAAGACCGAAATTTTGGTTTAACCAGTTAAGATTATGAAACAATTCAGACACCCCTTCAGTATTTTCCTCAAAAAACAAGTCACTCAAATGTTCTGCAAACGGTTTATTTTTATTGATGTCAAAAAGATTGTGTTGGAGATTGGTACTATCGTAGTAAATTAAGTCTGCTACATGGATGATATACTCTTCTGCAAAAGTGACGTTCACTTCCAAATGCTTCACTACCACATCCGCAATCAAAGGATGCATTTTGTAGGCAGGTTTTTCGGTTGTTCGCACCGATTCAAGCCAACCGCGCTCTACCAAATGGTCTAATAGTTCAAAAATATCTTCTTCTAATTCAAAATGTTTGAAATGGGTCTCTAAAAAATCATCAGTAAAAGTAGTGGCTATGGGCAATAATGCCATCGCTTTTAAAAGCACCTTTGAATGGTCAGAAATATCAGCGATGTTATCAAATATCAACCAAATATACTCTTCCACTTTAGCGCGTTTAGCATTATCATCCAAGCTATCGCCATGCGTACCCGTATTGACTTTGCGAATATTGAGCTTTTGACCGTGAATAAAGTTGTCTTGAATCATCTGTTGCAAAGTCTCAAAAGGTATGGCTGAAGCATAAGCCGATTTGGCGACCAATTCAATCAATAAAGTATGAAAATCCAAGCACTCCAACAAAGCAGTCAAGTCTTCATCTGATGCTTGTACTGAGGGGGCATTAATTCGGAACAACGCCAGTGCTTCATCATCCGATAATTTTTCAATTTTGACCACTTGCCATGCTTGAGGCAATGTTCTGGATGTCAACAAGAAATGCGAATGTGCCGTATCGAATAGTTTTTTATGTTGTACCAAGTCTGCTAAATCATTGGCATTGTCCAACACCACCAATGTGCTATCCAAACAATTTAATTTGTGAAAAACCAATTGAAAAGCTTGAGCTAATTGCTGCGCTTCAATCAATGATTGCACCTCATCCGCAATATGCAGCGCATTCAATAATGCAACATCACTTGTAAAAGCCTCAGCTAAACTTGATTGCACAGTCAACCAAGCCAGATGTTTATATTTCTCGCCATATAAAGCCATGAATTTTGCAGCGACCGATGTTTTGCCAATACCACCAATGCCATTCACTAAAACGGTGGCTCTATTTTTAGCTAAATGCGTGGTGATAGTCGCCAATTCAGTCTCTCGCCC
>JAYUUR010000096.1:0-2040 GCA_043754475.1 Saprospiraceae bacterium
CTCAAATTCAATATCAGAATAGAGGAAATCCCCTGCACGCGGACGAATGAGCACGCATATATCAATGGTCAACAGCCGTTTAGCTTCAACGATAGTGGCAGCACTGGGCGTCAAACCGCCGACTTCAAGAGCAGTGCATAGTTCAATCCGATTGGCACCTCCTTCCTGTGCTGCGATGGCGGAAGTAATAGATTGAGCGCATATTTCTATGGTTGTTTTATTGTTTTTCACGAGAAATGATGAATTAGAAAGCAACCCCTCAGTAAAAAGAGCACTTTTTTTTAAATGCAATGATAATTAAAAGTTTATACCTTTTATTCTATATTTGCATAGAATTATTATTTAGAATTTTATTTTATTGTACAATCGTAAAGATATGAATTGGGTAATAAGTGAGAGCAAAAAGGTTAAATTTCATACACATTTAAATGAAATTTTAAAACCAATTATTGATGATATTAGTGAATTTAATTGGTTACTTTCAGACTTAGAATTTACTTTTATGGAAGAGTATGACTATTTACCAATAAATATCAATAAAGATTACTCTATTCTTTCAGGTAGTGAATTCAATATTATTTTGAACGCAGATATTCAAATAATTTGGGGCGTAATCATAGCAGTACCTCAGAAATATAAGATTAGTATTGATAAAAGTAATATTCCTTTTTCAGAAGGTAACGATGACATTTGGTTTGATAACCACTTCCAAAATGAAAATGCCGAAATTGAAATTATATGCTTTGATAGCAGTTTCACTATAGTTAAGTTTCGGAATAAAGAATTGTCAGATAAATTTAAAGCTTATTTTTTGGAAGCCATTAGCCTGCAAAAATTTGTTTAATTCAATCCTTCAATGATTACAATGAAATACTACGACTCCATTATAGGCATTTTTGTAATTAGTGTTTTTTCACTGGCTTTAATAATAGCAGGTATTTACATTGCCGATTATTTGAACATTTCTATTTATATCATTGCTATAGTGTTTGTTTTGGCTCTGATTTATTCTATCTTTAAGTTAAAAGATTGGCATTTCGCATTAGGGCTTTTATTGAGTTTAGCATATATGATGGCATTTTACTTTTACGCTGCATACTATATATCACAAATTAATTAACACCCCCTCAGTAGAAACGCATTATTCAATTTCATAACTCCAAGTAATATCCACCGTTTTTTCGAGCATAGTGGTGACGGAGCAATATTTTTCCATAGAAAGCTTGATGGCTTGCTCGACTTTTTCTTTTTTCAAATTGCCTTTGAAAATATATTTTACATGGATTTTCAAAAAAGGCGAAGGCGTAGCATCCGCCTCGCGTTGACCTTCCACGACGATACGAAAATCTTCAACTATTTGTCTCGATTTTTTTAATATCAAAACAATATCAATCGCTGAACAACTGCCTAAACCCATCAATATCAATTCCATCGGTCTTGCACCTAAGTTAGTACCGCCGACTGCCGCTGCCGCATCAATATGCACTGCTACTTTATCACCACCAAAACCGGCGAAGTGAAAATCACCATCTACACGGTTAAGCTCTACCTTCATCGTTTTTAATTGTATGTCTTTTTGAACACTCATTTTTATGGTATTATTTTAGCTTTAAAAAATCAGTTTTTAAATTCATAATCAATGTTTTATTAAAATAAATTTTATAATGAAAAAAGGACTTTTCTCCATTTTAACGCTTGTTTTTACAGTCAGTTTTATTCAAGCACAAGAAGAAAAAGATAAAGATTTAATCAAAGTGGACATTGAAAACGGCACTATCAATGGCTTAAAACCTGCCGCTACAATGGCTGAAATCAAAAAAGTGCTGCCGTTTTTTACAGATGAAACAGCTGAAAATCAAGGCATTAATTGCGATGGCGGCGTTTTTTATATGAACAATGATGTCTATTTTTATACTGCTCGTGATTATGTTGACATCCGTGCAGAGTTCAAAGGCAAACTATCAAAAGACATTTTGAATAAAAATATTCAAGAAGTCACTAAACTTTTAGGCACGCCCGACCACCAAATAAAACCTGCTG
>JAYUUR010000097.1:0-5988 GCA_043754475.1 Saprospiraceae bacterium
GTGGTTTTTTGTTGAACGAAGCCGGCTATATATGCAGAAAGCTTTTTAGAAACGGAGACCTCAATGGTTAAAAAAATGAAGCATTGATATAACAGGGCAGCCAAACGATTCATCTCAAGGTGCTTAAAATGCATTTCAGAGTCAAATATAGGAATAATTTGTTTTGTGAGGATACATACTGTTGATTTTTTCCATCAAATACAAAGCAAGTATGTCTATAAGCATACGCCCATAGCTGGAAAAATTGCCTGATTTAAAAAATTGCTGGCGGCGAGCGTTGTGACTTTTCTCCAAAAATCCAAATCACCTAACTTTATGCTTAAATAATACAACATTCCAACAAAATAGCTATCAAGCAGACAAACTCTATCATCCGGATGCCAAAACGAGTCATCCAGATGAAGGAACGAGGCATCCAGATGGAAGAACGAGTCATCCAGATGAAGGAACGAGGCATCCAGATGGAAGAACGAGGCATCCAGACGCCCGAACGAGGCATCCAGAAATAAAAAAAGTTTTCCGTGTGCAGAAAAGGACCTTCCGGTTGATGAAATTGGCTTTCGGGGTTTAATATTAAACTTATGTCAAATTTGGGTTGTAGGTTATGTTAATGCGAAACTAAACAACAGCCTTTTGCAAAGCAATTTCAAGAGTTAACAATATATTACTCATTACCCATCACCCATGTTTTAAGATATTCATATTTGGGGGTCAGTTTACCATTATGAGTAATCATAGCGCGTTCCAATATTTTAGATTTCTCCCCCCTCAGTATCGCTTGCAATTCAGGTAAAATATTGATGACAAATTGCTCGCCGAAGTAATTAGAGGCATCGCGTGGAAGTTCATTCGGCAAATTATCAATCGTCATCATGGTGACGGCATTTTTAGAGAAAGGATTTATAGGTATCGCCCAATCGCCATCAAACTTTGACGCAAAATAACTCTATCAATATTATTTAAATCAA
Source organism: Saprospiraceae bacterium (assembly GCA_043754475.1). Lineage (GTDB taxonomy): Bacteria > Bacteroidota > Bacteroidia > Chitinophagales > Saprospiraceae > JAAFJT01. The sequence goes on from JAYUUR010000097.1 coordinate 969, forward strand.
GCAACTTGATAGTTGCAGTAGCAATACGAGTTTTAGGTAATATTTCTCCGTTTTGAATATCAAAATGGTCAAACCATTTATCTTGACGAGGATTGAATAAACGAATTAACCTTTTACTTCCAATAAGATACGTCCCTAAATCAGTTCCCTTATTTTGATTACACAATGAGCAAGCATAGGCGAGATTGTTGGGTTCTGTTAAGCCCTCATGTTTGAGGCTAACAATATGATCTATTTGATAAACAAAAAACAAGTCATCTTTATGAATACGACAATATTCACAACGATGACTGGCACGGGTTGCAACAAATTCTCTTATATTTTCAGGAATGTAACGGCTCATACGGCTAAATGTATTCGGGCGCGAACTTTAGCTAAGGCAATTAAATGTTCAAGAGCCATATAGCGGTCAAGCTCATATTTTTCTTCTGAGGTAAGAACATTATTCTTTTTTTTATCAATCAAAACTTCTACTCGCGACTGAACTACATCGGACGGATGCAATTCTAATAAGCGTTTAGGATCTAAAGTTGCTAAAAAATCTGCAACTTCTTCATAAGCTAAAAGATTAGCAGTCATAGTTTTATATTTTTTACAAAGATAATCCTTTTATCAGTACTTTCATATTCCAATATAATCCTGTAAATATTCATATCTGGGCGTCAATTGCCCATTTTGAGTAATCATAGCGCGTTCCAATATCTTCGATTTTTCCCCCCTCAGTATCGCTTGCAATTCGGGCAAAATATTGATGATAAATTGATCGCCGAAGTAACTGGAAGCGTCGCGCGGTAATTCATTCGGTAAATTATCTATGGTCATCATTGTGATGGCATTGCCAGCGAAGGGATTGTCGGCTTCTGCATTTTTAAATGGATCGAACCCATAAAACGGCTCTGCAATAGTAGAGGCTTTAATAGTAGCAGGTATGGATGAGTAAGGCACCATATCACACGAGACATCCGCAATGGTTTTGATTCTAAAATCAGGTTGGCGCATATCTTCTAAATTAAAAAAAGCAGGAGCCGTTTTATCATAAAAAATGCAATTGATGAAAACATCCGTTTTGCGGTAAAACTTAGCGAAAGTAGAGCGAAATACTGAGGGGTCGAGGTAATAATCCTGTTTTTCAAAAGGTTCGCCATCAATGCGAGTGACATAATCAATCGGATGTATTTGAGTGAAAATAGGCACATTGTATTGTTCAACTAAGAAATCAGTGGGTGCTACCTTTTTAATACCCAAATCCAACAGCACTTCCATCGCGCCTTTAGCCACTCGACCACTGCCCGAAACCACAATACTGAGGGGGGGCAATATCGTTTTTTTATAAATAACCCTCGCTTCTGCATAACTCTCCAAATCCTTCATACGCGGTAACGTGAATGCGCCTTTTCGCAATCCGTACCCGAGCATCCCATTGTGTGCCCCTACCATCCCTGCAAATTTGCCAAAAGCGATAAGCCGCTGGTTATAATCATCGGTCAGCACTTCATAATCTATCAAAGTGATGTTTTTTTCTAAAATAGCTTGTAAAAGTGGGCGATTGTGTACTTGTTTCTTTATAGTATGAGAGAAAAAGAAGTAAGTTTTGTTAGGCATGAGTTGCTCAATCGGTACTTCTTTGATGCCTAATAAAAAATCACAATTTTCAAGATTTTTAGATAAAATAATGCCTTGCTTTTCAAACTCGGAATCTTCAAAACAGCGCAAAGGTGAAGGCTCAACGACAAATTTAGCAGGGAAAAGACGCTCTACAAAAGCGCATTGTTGGGGTGTTAAAGCCACTCGATTATCGTGCGGTGTTTTACCCTCTTTGATGAGTCCTATTTTCATAAATTTTATAATTCAGTTTGATTTGGTTAGCGTACAATCTTAGGAAGATTTAAAATCTTCCTAAGATTATGCCCGATTTCCAGAGAAAAAAAACGACTTGCCCCGATTTTGTCATGCACTCGTTTGATTTGGTTGTTTTATAATGGCAAATTTAAGATAAAAATGCCTTAATACAAATAGCGTACAATCTTAGGAAGATTTTAAATCTTTCTAAGATTATGCCCGATAATATTTACTAAAATTAAATCATGACTCATCCCCCTCAGTATTTAAACATATATGAGGTGACATTTTTACAGAATTTGCCTTAAAATTGAAATAAAATAATCATATTTGTTGTTAATTGTCAGGTATAACTTTTGACCTTAAACGCTTATGAATTATATTATCTACGACCTTGAATGTACCTGCTGGGAAGACAAAGCCGATGAGCAAACGATGGAGACGATTGAAATCGGTGCTGTCAAGCTCAATGAATATGGCGAAGTGATGGGTGCTTTCAGCCGTTTTATTCGTCCTAAAATACATCCCGTCTTGTCCAATTTTTGTCAGCGATTGACCTCTATTTCTCAGATAGATATTAACAGAGCCGAACCTTTTTCTCTTGTAATTCACGATTTTATGGACTTTATCGACCTCGAAGACGATAATTATTGGCTATGCTCGTGGGGAGCATTCGATAAAAATCAATTAGAAGCCGATTGCCGTTTGCACGACATCAAAGAGGCATGGTTGGAATATCATATCAATATAAAACAAGATTATTTGAATATGAAAGGCTTTCGCAAACCAATCGGTTTGAAAAAAGCAGTTATTCGAGAAGGATTTGAGTTTACAGGCATCCACCATCGGGCTATTTCTGATGCTGAAAATACAGCTAAAATATTTGTCAAGTATTTGGATAGCTGGAAACGATGAAACGGCTATTGGGAATTGTATTTTAGGTTTTATACTGAGGGGGTGTTTTATGGATGAAGCATTAATCCCACAACGTTCCGTCCAATCCCAAAACAATCCCCATCCAAAGTGCCACGATAAATGCAAAAGTGCTCAATATTAAAACCAATACTTTCTTCCAACTGCTTTCAGATTTTATAAATTTCGGTGTGTAAAAAACTAAACTTCCGAATGCACCGGCTAAAGGAACCATGATGAGGGGTCTGATGTACCAAAGACTTCCCCAATTTGGGTCTGGATTTTTAACAGAATAAAGCAATGAAGAAATAAGCGTTAAGCCTATTGCAGCACCTATAAGCATTCTTTTAATGAGTGACTTTTGAGTGATTTGTAATGATGATAAATCTATTTTCCGTAACATGATTATTTAGTTTTAAATGTTAATATACTATAATGATTCCAAGCGAATAGATACAAAATTAGGTAGATTTATGATAATTTTAAAACAAAAAAAGAAGTAGTTTTGAGCTTTGACTAAGTTGAAATAGTTTTTATACCCCCTCAGTCATATGAGTCTTACACTTTCTTTAAAAACTTGAACCAACCTTTGTTCAAAGCATTTAGACCTCTGTTTGCTTCAGACAAAGGTTGGTTCAAAGCATTTAGTCCTTTATGCAACTCTCCAAGACCCTTAAAAACTTCACTCAGACCTTTGCCCAACTCTCCGAGACCATTAGATGACTTGACAAGACCCTTGAGCAACTCTCCAAGACCCTTAAAAACTTTTGCAAGACCCTTAAAAACTTCACTAAGACCTTTGTGCAACCCTCCGAAACCTTAAAAACTTTTAAAAGACCCTTGAAAACTTCTACAAGACCTTTAGATGACTTGACAAGACCCTTGAGCAACTCTACAAGACCTTTGGATGACTCTACAAGACCTTTGAATAAAGTTTTTAGTACAGTGAATGCTTTATTGTGGATTCATTGCGTGTTGCTTTGTACTTGTGGCTAATTTAAAAGTGTAGAGGGTGAGGGTTTTAGGGGTTTGGGAGGGTTAAATATAGGATACTTCAAACTGCAAATAGAGTCAAATACTGAGGGGGTAAAGTGTTCTAAATAATATCTGTATTCGAATCATTAAATCAGCAGGAACTTTAATGTAACAATAAAAGTGAAATATTTTATGATTGTTTGAATATATAATTTAAACTACTGTATTTGCGTACCAAGCGGGTTTTCACGCCACTATATGGCATAAATCTCCGAAATTTTTGGAAATTTACGCCATAGAGTGGCGTAATGGACGGTGTTCGATGACATTAAAAAAAATACCGTTCTTCGGTTAAATCAAAGGAATAAAATAAAAGAAAAACCTAATTACAAACAAAGTATAAAGCATTAATTCACAACTTCAAAAACAATTTGCTCAATAGCATTTAAAATAAAAAAAATAAAAAATGAATAAAGCACTCTTTGGGCTTGCCTTACTTTCCTACAATTGGGAAACACATAAAAAAGATATAGTAGATAGTTATATCCCTTTGATTTGTGAAATTTTACAAAACAAAGGATATACTACTGTTACGCGCGACATAATGAAAACGGATATTGAAGACGCTTTTGGAATAATAATTCCTACTTTGGCAATTGAAGGAATATTGAAAAGAATGACAAAAGAAGACATAATCAAAAATGAACGTGGCAGCTATTGTGTCAACCATACGAATGTCGGAAAATGGATAAATAACAAGCATAAAACAGAAATTGATTCATCTTTTGCAGACATTATTGAGAATATCATACAATATTCAAAAACAGAGTTTAACATTAGTTTTGAAAAAACTAATGTAGAAGACGGTCTAATAAATTTTTTAAAAGAAAATGATTTAGCAATTTTATTTGCAAATAGTGATGGTGAAAGTATTCTTCCCAAAGTACCTGAAAGCAAAAAAATGAAATACGTAATAGCTAAATTCGTATTTTACATACAAAATAAAGATAAAAATAAATTTAATAATCTTGTTAGATTAGCAAAAGGCTATTCGATAGCTTCTCTGATTACATATAAGGACATTCAAAATTACACTGGAAAATTAGATAAAGTTGAAATATTCTTTGATGCGCCGATATTTTTTAATCTACTAGGTTTGAATGGTGATTCAAACTTAAAATCTACGTTAGAATTAGTAGAAATACTCAAAAACAACGGAGCAAGATTACGAGTTTTTGAGATAAATTATGGTGAAGTAGTTAAAACTATACAAGATGCAATAGAGAGACTTAGA
>JAYUUR010000098.1:0-2040 GCA_043754475.1 Saprospiraceae bacterium
TTTTCTTTTAACTCAAGAGTTGACAGTTCATCAAGCCTTTTATTATGCCGCCTATATCCACCTCCTTTTTCTCAATATTCATCCCTTCGATGATGGCAACGGACGGTCTGCTCGCTTGCTTGAAAAATGGTTTTTAGCTCAGATACTCGGTGAAAAAGCTTGGTTTATTCCCTCTGAAAAATACTATTACCGACATTTGGCTAATTATTACAAAAACTTACAACGCTTGGGTCTTGAATATGAATCCCTTAATTACGATAATGCCCTCCCTTTTTTATTGATGTTGGCAGAGAGTTTGGTGTGATTCTATAAAAGGACATTTTAACAATACCCCCTCAGTATAACGAGATTTAAACATCCCGAACTGCCTTTGTTGGCACGTTCGGGATGTTTTTGTTTTATAGAATTTCAGTCATTTTCTTTGCATATTATGATAGAGAGTCATTGTTGTCCAATAAACGATGACCGTTGTACATGCGAGAGCGTGTGTGAGTCGTTCGAGAGTACGAGTGAGTCGTTCGAGAACGAGAGAGTGTTGTGCGACGATGGCATTTTATTAATCCATCTACTTCAATGTCAAAAAAATAAAATGTGAATGTATGGTCAATATATGAAAGTTATTACCTTTACAGAAAGTAAATAATTCATTTAATTGTCAAAAACTATTGACTCATCAGAGACTTGATTTAGCTGAACCCTTAAATCAAATCATAGCACTAAAAACCTCTAAATATAAAATGGCATTCAATGAAAATTCAAGAGTAAAAATACCAGCTTTACTACATTTGTGCAGAATGGGCTATGAATACCTATCTCTATTAAATGCTAAAAAGGATGAATCTACTAACATCTTTATAGACATTTTTACGGATAGTTTTTTACGAATCAACCCTAATTCTACTTTGCATGATGTTAAAAAAATTTTAGACAACATAACTTTAGCTTTAGATAATGAAGATTTAGGGCATGAGTTTTATAAAATGCTGACGTCTAACTCTGGCTCAAAATTAATTGATTTCAAAAATTTCGATAATAACAGTTTTCACGTTGTGACAGAATTAACGTGCAAAAATGGAGACGATGAATTTCGTCCTGATATTACCTTGCTTATCAATGGGATGCCGCTTGCGTTTATTGAAGTCAAAAAACCGAATAATAAAGACGGGGTTTTGGCGGAAAGAGATAGAATGAATACTCGTTTTAAAAATAAGAAATTTAGAAAGTTCATCAATCTTACTCAATTGCTCGTGTTTTCAAACAATATGGAGTATGATAACGCTTCTATTGCACCCATTCAAGGCGCGTTTTATGCTTCTACGGCTTATCAAGATATCAACTTCAACTATTTTAGAGAAGAAGAGGACTTAGATTTAGACACATTGCTTAAACCGGAAGATGATGCTATTGAGAATTTTATTTTGAAAGACAATAACTTAAATGTCATCAAAAATTCTCCCGAATTTTTAACCAATAAAAACTCCAATTCACCTACTAACCGCCTTTTAACATCTCTGTTTTGTCGGGGGAGGTTGGCGATGCTTTTGAAATACGGTATTGCTTATGTAGAAGAAAAAAATGGCTTAGAAAAACACATCATGCGCTATCCACAAATCTTTGCGACTAAAGCCATTGAGCGCACCATTGATAAAGGCATTAAAAAAGGCATTATTTGGCATACACAAGGGAGCGGAAAAACGGCTTTAGCATATTATAATGTGCCGTATTTGACGGATTACTTTCAAAAGAAAAACATTGTGCCTAAGTTCTATTTCATCGTAGATAGGATTGATTTGATGATTCAAGCTAAAACAGAATTTACAAATCGGGGTTTAATTGTGCATACCGTTCAGTCAAAAGAGGAATTGATTAAAGATTTTAAAAAACAACAAGCCGTTCACAATTATTCAGGACAAAAAGAAATCACGGTTGTCAATATCCAGAAATTTAATGAAGAAACCACTTTGTTGAAATCAACGGATTATGACATCAGCGTGCAGCGCGTTTATTTTTTAGATGAAGTGCATCGGAGTTACAATCCTA
>JAYUUR010000099.1:0-5987 GCA_043754475.1 Saprospiraceae bacterium
GTCAGAGCATTCAAGGGAGATATACCCGCTTATACGATGATGAATATGTATTCTGGCAGAAATAATGAGGACAAAGAAGCCCGTGAAATGATGGGCATGTTCGAGGAATCAGGCATCAAACCCATGAAAACCTATTTGGAAAACCGCATCATTCATCGGCGATCAACCAAAGAAGGTTTAACGGCGATCGAACAGAATGATGATGAAAAAGCTAAAAAAGAGGCTTTTGCTTTTTGTGAAGAAGTGGAATCCATTATTTTTTCAATTTTAGAAAAACCTTAGATTTTCTTAAATGGATGTTCAAATGTTTATTTGAACATTTGAGTATTTGAACATTTTGAAGTACATTATTTTTAACAAGAATAACAGTTTATAAAGATGGAAAAGAAAAATAGAATGGCAGAGTTGCTCAATAAAACAACTGTTGAAACAAATAAAGTTGAGCAAATCGCCGCTGCCGTACATGGCAATGCGACAAAAACAGAAAAAACAAAACGGGTGAGTTTGGATACCCCCCTCAGTATTTACAAAAAAGCCAAGAACAAATCCGTTGACTTGGGCATGACTTTGAAAGATTATTTATTGATGCTGATAAAAAAGGATGAGTGAGAATTCAATGTGCTTATGGTCAAATGTTTAAATGGTGGTGATATGTCCCTCAGTATTTCGGGTGTTTTACTGAGTTTAATGAGTTTAAATAATTTAGCTTTATTTGAAAATTTTGGATTTAAGCCATTTATTGCCTACTTGTGTAAGTAGGCGTTTTCAACTAAATCTCTTGTCAGACGGCAGAAAAACAAATCCATTGCCAAAGTCAATGTGTGATGATTAAATGAATAGGGGAGAGACAAGATGAAAAATATGTTTATTTGGTCAAATGTTCAAATGGTTAAATACACAATTGGTCAAATGTGTGCGCTACGGGTTGCAAGATAACGGCTGACAAATAACCAATAACTAATTTAAACCTTTGCATTTGCAAACCTTTAAAAATAAAAAAATTAACGATGAACAAAATCATCCATGTTCAAGGGGTTGATATACAGCTTTTTGAAATTCATGAAACCGATTACATTTCTCTGACCGATATGGTCAAAAATTTTGGCGACAGTCAGTTGATTTATAACTGGATGAAAAACCGCAGTACTTTAGAATACTTAGGTGCTTGGGAACAACTCTACAATCTCAATTTCTCAAATGAAGGCTTTGACGAAATGCGGATTCAATCAGGCTTTAATGCGTTCACTTTGACTCCCAAAAAATGGGTTGAAGCGACAGGTGCAATTGGGTTTATGTCAAAAGCAGGTCGCTATGGTGGTGGTATTTTTGCCCACAAGGATTTAGCATTTGAATTTGGTACATGGCTTTCTCCTGTTTTCAAACTCTACTTGATTCGAGAATTTCAAATACTCAAAGATGCTGAAAGTAAAACTAAAAATGAGGTCTGGGATTTAAGGCGCGAATTGGCAAAAGTCAATTACTACATTCATACCGACGCTGTGAAAGGTTACCTCGTACCGCCTCGGTTGCTCAATACGCGTCTGGAAGGCTCTGTTTATGCCAACGAAGCCGATATGCTCAATCTCGCTCTTTTTGGCAAAACAGCCCGCGAATGGAAAGCCGATAACCTGGAAGCCAAAGGCAATATGCGAGATAATGCCACCGCTGAACAACTTCTCGTCTTAGCCAATCTTGAAAACCTCAATGCCGAATTTATCAAACAAGGGTTGAAATCAGAAGACCGCCTCCAACGCCTCAATGAAGTAGCTATCTATCAAATGAATTTGCTGACGACCATTCAAAATAAGATGCTCAACAAAGGCGATAATGATAAGCGTATTGGGAGTTAACCATTTGACCATTTGGGTTTTTGACCATTTGAACAAATTAAAATTAAGCATTACTCAAACCTTATTGAATGATTGCAATTCACCAAAACCTATTAGGGGAAATTTACAGTAGTTTAGTTATTCAGAGCATCTAATTGTTGTTCTACTTGTTTCAAATTCCCTTCTATTCTTTGTTTTTCACTGCTATTTTTACCAAAAAGCCCTTTGCTAATACTGCTCACATCTGCTCGAATTTGACTAATAGGAGTGCGTAGTTGCATACCTATTTGCCTAAAACTTGCTTTGATTTGATTGACTTTTGCATCACAATTGGCGTCTCCTGTATTGGTGTTAGCAGGAATAATAATGGGTTGGGGAGCAGGATTATAAGCAGGAGGGGGAGCAACAGCCCCACCACCGCCGCTGGCATTATTCTTTTTAGCATTTTGAAGGGCTTGTTCTTGCATCTGAACTTGCACAGATTTTTGGTCTATTTGAGCTGCCTTTTTGTCTAATTCAGACATGTTGATTTTATTCTGCAAGTCAGCGATTTGTTTTATATACTCTTGCGTTTTTTGATCCCCCTCTTTTGCCGTTCTTTTAATAAAATTACGATATTGAGTTGCCATATCAAGCAATTTCCTGACGTCTGCATAGGCTACCACGGTGTCTTTATGGAGTAATTGGCGGCGGATGGTCACCATTTTTTCAGTCACTTCTGCATCTTTCATTTCAGCATTCAGAGAGCCTGAAAGTTGCTCGGTTTCGTATTGACGGAGCAAATTGCCTAACTCGCTGAGGCTTAGCACGATTTGTTGTTTTTCTACCAGCCTATCCATTTCAGCTTTGGGAATTTCTTTGGCTACTCGAAAAGAATTGGTAAAAGCCAAGCAAGGAATAGCAACGGCTAAAAGGAAAAGCCCGGCAAAATATGCCATAGAAAGGCGTCTTTCATCTGTATTGGTAATTATCTGATTCATGATATAAATTTTTGATTTTGAAATTAATGCCCAAATATAAAAGGGATAAATTTGAAATTCAAAAAATATTTTCAAAAATATTATTAAAAAACATTTGCATTTCAATAAAGTGTTATTTATCTTTATTCCGATTTGAAGCAAAGTAATTTAAAATTTTAGTGTTATAAACCCCTATGCAAGATATTAAAACAGACAATGCTATTACAAGGCGTATTGACCAACTCCAAATAATGTGGGAACAATTTAGAGCGATTCCTACAGCGCGCTATTGTTGTTGGTTGGTGCCACAAGATGCCTTAACGATGATTGATACTTTTTATCAAGTTAATGCAGACGAATCCAGCAGCACTCCAGACATTTTCCTCCGGTTCGAAACACCGTTTATCAACGCAAAATCTTATGGCAAGGCACTTTCAGAAGAATTATCCGCCTTAGTCGAAGATGACCGCGTTGCCTTAGCCGAAGATGATATTTTTATCGAGTGGCAAACTACACATACTGAAGATGCTAATAATGTTGCCGTTGGTTTCCTACGGAATTTCTTTCATTTTGCTGAGAGCTTAGAGATAGACGATAGGGTAGTGGCGTTTATTTCGCCCTCTTCTATTGCGAATGCAGGGGCATGGGAAAAGTGGTGGACAGATGTTTTATCACTCAGTTTGCCTGAAAAAATCAATTTTATGCTGTGCGATACTGAGGGGTCTGAGATTTTTCAAAAAATGGCGAAAAAGTATCCCGATAAGTTCATCCTCTTTCGCCCCCAATTGGAAATGGCAAATGCTATCCGAGAATTGATGGTTGAATATGGTGACCAAGACGATAATTGCACTCATTTTCGCAAAGCGTTCTTTGAATTGACGCAAGTTGTACCGTCAAAAGATGCGACTGAAATTCAGCAACGGGCTAAAACGGCTTTGGCATTGGCGCGGCAAATCGGCTATCCGCATTTAGAAATAACCGTTTTATGCACGGCTGCCACAGGTTTTAATTTGGCGAGTAAACCCGCAGCCGCTAACACCGCTTATGATGAAGCCTTGAAAATAGCGGATGCTCAAAAGGGTAAACCCCTAATAAAAGAGTTTCCCGAGATGAAAGTGGATTTGCCGGGCGGCGATATTTTTGAGCAATTAGCCGTACAGGTTTTGTTTTTTAAAGCATCGGGATTTATTGCAGCAACACCCCCTCAGTATGAACAGGCTTTAGCCGCCTATCAGCAAGCAGAGGAGCGATTAATCCTCATGACAGCGGATAAAAAAATGACCGAACAAATGGATTGGACAAATGGCGGTATTCCCAATTTTCACCGCTTAGAAGCCTTACGCATGACGGGCTATTGCAATGAAAAATTGGGCAGACGACAACAGGCTTTGAAAATATACGCCAAAGCCGTAACACTTGCCGAAGCCATGTCGCCTGAAATGCGACAAAATACAATGCTCCCTTTCATCGGTCAATCCATGTTGGATATATGCCAAAGCCAAGCGATGAAACAGGAATATTGGACAGTTTCTGAAAAAATGAACACTTTATTAGGGAAAGGGTGGGAAAAGAGTTTACCAAAAGCGGCTTGATGAAAAAAAAGTCATCAAAAACTGATAACATGTATATGATATTGGTATTAATAGTTAGAAAATAAAAGAGGCAGTAAATGTTTATAGGGAAACAATTTGACATGATAATCGGTGTGGATATTCACATTATTCTGGTGCCTACGCCCGGAGGTCCTGTGCCTACGCCGATACCACATCCATTCATAGGGATTGTTTTCGACCCGATGGAGTTTGTGCCGTTTGTGGGGGCTTCAATAATGGTGAGTGGTATTCCAAGAGCGCAAGCAGGGACAGCGGTGAAATGTATGCCGCCGCATATCCCTATTGGGGGTATGTTTGCAAAACCGCCTTCTAATGATGGTGAAATTTTTATGGGCAGTTTGACCGTTAATGCAGAAGGCGAGCCTTTGGCATTTATGGGTTCACCTGTTATGACATGCCAAGATGCAGGCATGGTTTCGATACCAAGACCTAAGCGAAAAAGTAAAACTAAGGCTAAATCGTTGGTACTCCCTTTATCTATATTGATGTGTATTGGTTGATTAAATAACCCTAAATTTTGTTAACATGGCTAATGTACCAAGTTTTATTCCTATAGTGTCATTAATAAATGTGTCATCAAAAGCGGGAGCGGCTACTTTTGGAAAGTTGAAAAAGCTGAAAATTTTAAAAGCCAAATCTAAAAAATTTAAAGCACTTAAGCCACCTAAAGGAACTGGGCATAACTATCATGTCTTTCAAAACAATCAAATAGATTGGAAATTTAAATATAAAGGTGAAACAAATTTAGATAGGGCTCTACGGGGAAGAGCACCAATTGTTAAAGATGGTAATAAGTATAGACGTGTTGAACTTCACCATTTTAAACAAAACGCAAAAGGGCCTTTGATGGAACTTACTACTAAACAACACGATATGCCAGGTTTACATCCTCATGGGCGTAATAAACATCCAACTAATCCTGTTGATAGAAAATTATTTGCTAAAGATAGAAAAGCTTATTGGCAATGGCGAGCAAGCCTAGTTTAAAAAAAATAAAGAAAATGAAAAATGATATTGATTTGATTAAAAAATTTATTAAAAAAAATTTTGAAGACTATCTGTATGAAGATTCAGAAGATAAAAAAGATGCAAAAAAAATTCTCAAAAAATTAAATGTTCCAGAGGATCATTTCTTTTATTATTATTATTCTACGTATGATGCTGGTGAAATATATGTAGATGAAAGAGACGATGAGAAGGTTTTTTATGAAATGCTATATATAGATAACTTGCAAGAAGAAAGGGAGTATTTGGATAAAAAGTTTAAATTAGCACCTAATTTTTTACCAATTACAAGTACTGAAGGAGACGGTTGTACACTGTATAATGTTAATAATAGAAGTGTCGCAGATGTAACATTTGATCAGTTCACGGAACTTGAAAATGGCGAATTTATACCGCAGTGGAATAGTTTTGAAGAATTTTTAATTGATTTTTTAAACATAAAGTAAAGGGCATCTCTAAAAAATTGCTTTTTTTGCTTTTTTGAAAATTTAAATAATTGGTAATCAATATTTTATAAATATAGATTTTAACTAAAAATCGAGTTTTTAGAGATGCTCTAAACTTATATCACTAATTAATCA
>JAYUUR010000100.1:0-2037 GCA_043754475.1 Saprospiraceae bacterium
CCTAATTTCAAAGCATTGGATTTGTACAGCACTTGGTTTACGAATAAAAGGGATTAAGAATAAAACGCATAATGCACCAGAGGTGCAACATATCGGTAGAAAATGAATAAATGGAGTGAATTAACAGAAGTATTGAGTCAATTGCCTGTGTTTGACAGTGTAAATGCTACAAAAAAGCAATTAGACGATATTCGACCTTTGCCACAAGAGGTAGAAGGGCGGGTTATGCAGAAGTTGAGGCTTGAATGGAACTATCACTCCAATGCCATCGAAGGTAATAAATTGACTTATGGCGAAACGTACAGCTTTTTAATGTATGGATTGACTGCGAAAGGCAAACCTTTTAAAGACCATTTGGATATTAAAGGACATAATGAGGCAATTAATTTTTTAACAAGTCTTGTGAAAGATGAAAGGGATTTGACTGAGGGGGATGTTCGCGATTTGCATAAAATAATTTTGGTAGAACCGTATCAATCGGCTGCACAAACGCCCGATGGAATGGAAACCACTAAAACAATTAGAATCGGCGAATACAAACAGCAACCCAATCATGTAAAAACACTGACAGGCGAGATTCATTATTACGCAACGCCCGAAGATGTGCCTATAAAAATGCATGAATTGATGCAATGGTACAACGAAGTAAGGCATAATAAAAAGATACACCCCTCAGTATTAGCGGCTTTTGTGCATCACCGTTTCGTGGCGATTCATCCTTTCGATGATGGCAATGGCAGATTGGCGAGAATACTGATGAATTTAATTCTGATGAAGCAGAATTATCCGCCCGCTATCATAAAATTGAAAGAACGCACCGATTATTACGCAGCATTGAACCAAGCAGATAAAAATGAGTATGTGCCAATTATAGAATTTGTAGCAGAAGCCGTTTCAGAGTCTATGAATTTGTATTTGAAAGCAGCGAAAGGGGAGAGTATTGAGGATAGTGGGGATTTGGATAAAGAGATTGCTTTGTTTAAGGGGAGTTTAGGAAAATCTAATCGCTTAAACGAAAATGACTTAGAGCTAAATAAAAAAATTATTCGAGAATTTTTTTTTCCCATTTATGATAAAGCATTTGTTGAGTTAGGAAAATTCGATGAATTATTTGATTCAAGGTCAAATAATATCTTTAATATAGATGGAAAAAGTACACCACAGTTTGAAAGAACTAATATGGTAGGAACTCTTTCTGATAGACATACAATTATTAATAGAATTTCTGCTTCATTTTCATGGCGCGGCTTGAAACAATTCACGTATGGTTTCCAATTAGACACAGAGTTTTCTATATTTTTTAAAGATACAGAATATGAATTATTGATTAATCGTGAAATAATTGAAACAAAACATTATAGCGAAGCCATTAATCAATATGAAATAGATAAAGTTGTGAATAAATGGGTTCGATTAACTTTTGATGATTTAAAAAAGAAAATTGAAGAAGAAAATAAAAAATAGACCCCCTCAGTATTAGAAGGATATTTTACTAAAAATGAGGAAAATAAATAAAAAAAAGCGATGTAAAAGAACTTCGCCTTAAATAAGCCATTAAATTTTCCAAGAGAAATGCGACATTTTCCAAGAGAAATGCGACATTTTCCAAGAGAAATGCGACATTTTCCAAGAGAAATGCGACATTTTCCAAGAGAAATGCGACATTTTCTAAGAGAAATGCGACATTTTTCGGGAAAAGTGAGACGGTTTTCGGGAAAAGTGAGACGGTTTTCAGGAAAAAATAAGAGTTTTTACTGAGGGGTAACATTCTGACTGTCTAATATCTAAAATCTATTTATCTAAAATCTAATAATATAATCCAATTCTAATTTCAATAATAGAACACCATGCAAGTAATAAAAAGAACCGGCAAGCGCGAAGATGTCAGCTTTGATAAAATCACGGCGCGTATTAAAAAATTGAGCTACGGCTTAAATCCCCTTGTGGAACCGTTGGAAATCGCCAAAAAAGTCATTATGGGCTTGTACGATGGCGTGACGACCACCGAGCTTGACAACCTCGCCGCCGAAACATCGG
>JAYUUR010000101.1:0-2033 GCA_043754475.1 Saprospiraceae bacterium
TTTTGTACCCATTATTCTTGATTACAATTTTCTTAATTTTATCAGCCATTAGCCCCATTAAGAAACAAAACACGAAGGCAATAGCACATAAAGCAAATAGTTTTCGTAAGCGAATCGGTTCGTCAATATGAGTATCTTCCAAATTAAAGCCTCTTGTTTTCAAACTTTCGAAGAGGAACACCACAAGGGGGCGTGATAAGCCCTTTACTGGCAAATATGTTTCTTCATGTTGTATTTGATAGTTGGATAAGTCAGAAATACCCTGCCCTAAAATGGGAACGCTATGCAGATGACATTATCCTACATTGCAACAATGAAACAGAAGCTCAAGAGGTACTCAAAGAGGTGAAAACGAGATTAGAAACGATGGGTTTACAAGCGCATCCGGAAAAGACCAAAATCGTGTATTGCAAGAATGACCGGCGTAAAAACGATTATCCTATCAACAGCTTTACGTTTTTGGGATATAGTTTTCAACCGCGCAGATGTGCCAACCGACAAGGGATTCTCTTTTTAGGTTTTACACCCAGCATCAGTCAAAAAGCTGCACAACGCATACGAGACGAGGTACGAAAATATCGGATTCATCGAGCCGTACATTTGGAGTTGCCACAAATAGCAGCTTTATTTGAAGCAAAACTACGGGGATGGATACACTATTACGGCAAGTTTACACCAAGTGGAATTGGAATTCTATTATCACATTGGCTCAACGTAAAATTAGGTCGTTGGGTCAAAAACAAGTACAAGACTTGTCGCGGTAGTCTTACAAAGGGCATGAATAAATTAAAAGAAATTTACAAATCTTTCCCAAATTTATTTGTGCATTGGCAATATGGCTATCACCCTTAGTGATGTAATTCGTAAGAGCCGTATGAAGTGAGAATTTCAAGTACGGTTCTGTGAGAGGGTAAGGGCAGTTTTTTTGGCTGCCCTCGCCCTACTCGACTTTGTATATTTATGGAAATGACTTGTAAAACTCTTTCCTGTGACCAACGGAGATAAATTCAATTGTATCATTCTCAATCAAAACACCGATTCGATAATCGCCTATGCGGATGCGATAGGCTATTGCACCTTTTAATCGTTTTAAAGATAAAATTTGCGTCATAGATTCGGCATTGCGGATTTGAATAAGAGTATCAGCTATTTGATGACTCACTTGACGATTATTAAGCCTATCTTCTTCTTTTTCAAACCTTTTTGTAATAATAACTCTCATCGGTTTTGTAGTTTCTTTAAAAATTCGTCAGTATCAACGGTTTGGCTGCGGTCTGTCAATAGTATTTTTTCCAACAACACGGCATCTTCTTTATCCTCTAAAGTCATGGTATCCCATTCTCCGTTTAGGACATACTTTTCATGCAATATTTCACGTATTTTTGCCGCTTCTTCGGCATCTTCGGAAGTCGTAAGCGATTTTATTTTGACTTTAAATTTCTTTAAAATCTGCAATACAACGTTTTCGTCTTTTTCGTTGAGTTCTATGATGAATGTTTTAGTCATTTTCTTTTCTTTTTTACAAAATTAGATTTTTTTTGAATTATATCACTCATTTAGTTTGTCTTTATGATTCGATACCACAAAAGTGTAAACTATTTCGTTGTATTTCTTAAAACTTTAAACAGCTTCAACTATGCCAACACCTACCTCTACCCTCGTTTCTGCACATGAAATGCGAGCGACTTTTGAAAATATCCTCTTAAAATTAGGTTTTCCTGAAGTCAGAGCTGCCGAATGTGCTACTGTTTTCACGCATAACAGCATGGATGGGATATATACTCACGGCGTCAATCGATTCCCAAGATTTGTACAATATATAAAAGATGGCTACGTCAAACCGCATGCTGTGCCTACTTTGAAACACCAATTTGGCGGCATTGAACAATGGAATGGCAACCTCGGTGCGGGTCCCTCCAATGCCATTCATGCCACCGAATCGGCGATGGCACTGGCGAGAAAATACGGTATTGGCTGCGTAGCAATGTCGAATACCAATCATTGGATGCGTGGCGGAGCTTATGGATGGCAAG
>JAYUUR010000102.1:0-5961 GCA_043754475.1 Saprospiraceae bacterium
TAGTTGATTGGATTGTGTTGCAACTCACCAGTAGCTAATTGTTCGCCATGTTTTTTTTCTTTACTTCATATCATTGTTTTTTACGTCCAGTAGTATAAAAAAAGACAATAACATCTCAAAACAGCAATTAGACGCTGTTTTTCAACTCATTATTTAAACATTGAAAAATCTTCGGAGTTTTCAGTATAAATATTCAAAAAGTGAAACAACTTTTTTTGCGTTTGGGCAGCCTACCCCAAGGGGGAATACCTGAGGAAGTATTGGAAAATAAGCCTTAAATGTTCAATACTTTCCAAGCGTTCCCCCTCCGGGGGTTAGGGAAAAAACGTTAATTAAAAAAGCAATGAGCAACGAAGCATATATAATAGACGGTATTCGCACACCCATCGGCAATTTTGGCGGTACATTATCAGTCGTCAGAGCCGACGATTTAGGGGCATTGGTCATCAAAGCCTTAGTAGAAAAAAATCCCAATATTCCATTAGACGCTTACGATGAGGTCATTTTCGGCTGCGCCAATCAAGCAGGTGATGATAACCGTAATGTGGCGCGTATGTCCTTGCTTTTAGCAGGTTTGCCTTATACAGTGCCCGGTGAAACGGTCAATCGGCTGTGTGCTTCGGGTATGTCGGCAGTGATTCATGCTAATCGAGGCATTAAAGCAGGGGATGGCGATCTATTTATTTCGGGTGGCGTTGAAAATATGACGCGCGGTCCTTGGGTGATTTCAAAAACCTCCAAACCATTCGGTACGGATGCTGAAATGCACGACAGTAGTTTCGGCTGGCGGTTCATCAATCCTAAATTGAAAACCCTCTACGGCGTTGACCCAATGGGCGTAACGGCTGAAAATTTGGCAGAAATGTATCATATCACTCGTGAAGATCAAGATAAATTCGCCTTGTGGTCGCAGCAAAAAGCGGCGGCAGCGCAAGCATCAGGCAGATTAGCAGAAGAAATAACAGGCGTTGAAATCCCTCAGAAAAAAGGAGACCCCTCAGTTGCCACGTTCCTCGCAATGACATTTAGCAAAGATGAATTTGTAAAACCCGCTACCACACTCGAAGGTCTATCCAAATTAAGAGCTTCTTTCAAAAAAGATAACGGTACTGTCACCGCAGGCAATGCTTCAGGCTTAAATGACGGGGCGGCAGCTTTAATAATTGCCTCTAAAAATGCTGTTGAAAAATATGGTTTGAAGCCTTTAGCCCGCATCGTGAGTTCGGCAGTGACGGGCGTTGAACCCCGTATTATGGGCATCGGACCCGTTTCAGCCACTCAAAAAGCCTTAGAAAAAGCAGGTTTGACATTAGATGATATAGACATTATTGAACTCAATGAAGCCTTCGCAGCACAGGCTTTGGCTTGCACACGCGCTTTGGGTTTAGCCGATAATGACCCGCGTATTAACCCGAACGGTGGAGCCATTGCCTTGGGTCATCCGCTCGGTATGTCGGGTGCGCGCATCATTTATTCTGCTGCTTTGGAATTGCAAAAGCAAAATAAACGCTATGCATTAGCGACGATGTGCATTGGCGTAGGACAGGGGTATGCAGTGATTATTAGTAGATATTAGATTGATAGACAATAGATATTAGACTTTTAAAATATTTTAAAATTAATGAAAGTAGTAAAACAAATAACCGTCGAACAAGCAGCAGAATTGGTAATAATGTAGGCGAACCGAATCTTGGCGGCGGCAAATTGCTTTTGAATGGTCAAATCCGAAAGATGATTGGCTCTTTTTTTACGAGCAATCCAGATGCTGTGAAAGCAGCTCAATCGGGTCAAGTAGAGTATGAATTATTGCCACAAGGTACGCTTGCCGAAGCGATTCGAGCAGGGGGCGCGGGTATCGGTGGATTTTATACGCCTACTTCTGTCGGAACGGTGATTGCAAAAGGTAAACCGACAATGGTGATTGATGGCGTCGAACAAGTTTTTGAAAAAGCGATTCGCGCCAATGTCGCCTTCATACGCGCATGGAAAGCGGACACCGCAGGGAATCTGACCTACCGCATGACTGAACAAAATTTCAATCGGGCGATGGCAACAGCAGCAGATTTAGTGATTGTAGAAGTTGAAGAAATAGTGCCGGTCGGGGCTTTAGATCCTAATGTTATTCATACTCCAGGCTGTTTTGTCGATTATTTGATAGAAGCGAAGCTGACTTTGGAGGCTTTATAACAAACGTATGAGTCCTCCGGACTCGTAAAAAGTGAGGTTCGTTCGTTATTCTACAAACGTGAGAGTCCTCTGGACTCTTTATGATGACGTAAGAACATAGTTAAGTATATGCCGTAGGTTTTGAAAATCTTATAGGTTTATTATTCAATACCTAAACCGTCCGACTCCCGAATATCCATTAAAAAACGCCCCATAAAATTTCTAAAAACATCTAAGTCCCCCTCAGTAAAACCCTCAAAAAGCTCATTTTCTAAGGCATCTATGGTGATATTGCATTGTTTTAAGGTATTAATGCCTTTTTCTGTTAGGCTAATCCGCAATATCCGTTTATTATCACCGTCCACATTTTTCAGTAATAATTCTTTACGTTGCAAGGTCGTGACCACTTCGTTCATAGACTGAGGGGTCATCTTGAAACGGCGAGAAAGTTGTGCGGATGACAAATCGTCTGGATTGTCTTGCACAAAGTTGAGGATGATGAATTGAGAGAGCGTAATATAGTATTCCGTTAAGGCTTTATTCATCCTCGCCGTCACTTCCGTTTCAATCCTTTTTATTAAATAAACTGTTCTGGCTGGCATTATATTTTGATTTTAAAAACTTGGAAATATAAATTTTCACAAAATTAATTTTTTTCATAAGGCTGCCTTACATTTGATTTTAAATATAAAAATGAAAAAATATAATTTCAGTCCGGGTCCTGCCGTCATACCCCCCTCAGTATTGGAGGCGGCAGCGAGCAGTTTGATAGAATACGACCATTCAGGCATGTCCATTGCCGAAATAAGCCACCGCGCACCTGCTTTTTTAAGCATTATTGAAGAAGCAACGGCTTTAGTAAAGCAATTATATAACTTAACCGATGATTTTGAGGTGATTTGGGTACCTGGTGGCGCGTCTTCTCAATTGGCAATTGCGCCTATGAATTTGGTCAGCTCACGCCAAAGCATGGCAATTGTGGACACCGGTTATTGGGCAACTAAAGCCATAAAAGCCGCTTCTGAAATCTGCAAAGTGCATGTTTTAGGTTCTTCAAAAGAAACGAATTATGATAGAATTCCGAAAGATTGGACTTTACCGAAAGGCACTCAGTACTTACACGTCGTCTCAAATGAAACCATTGATGGCACTCAATACCACGACTATCCCTCAGTTGCCGCGCTCTCGCTCGCAAAGACAACCGTACCAATTGTAGCCGATATGACCTCCGATTTTTTATCAAGACCTTTACCACTTGGCAAGTTCGGAATCATCTTCGCATCGGCTCAAAAAAACTTTGGCTTGGCTGGAGTCACTTGCGTGATAATCCGAAAAGATATGTTGGAAAGAAAGGTAAAACGCACTATTCCAAGCATTTTTGATTATAAAACGCACGTTTCAACGCAATCTCTTTATCATACTTGCGCTACTTTTCCCATTTATGTCTCCATGCTGACCTTGCGTTGGACGCTCGCACAAGGCGGTTTGCTTGAAATGCAAAAGCGCAATAATGAAAAATCCATTCTCTTATACAATGAAATTGATAGAAATCCGCTTTTCAAAGGCAGTGTTGTGAAAGAAGATAGGTCAGTGATGAACGTCTGTTTCAAAGCCATTAATCCCGAAATCGAAGCTGGTTTTTTAGATTTTGCTGAAAAAAATAATGTGGTGGGCATCAAAGGTTTCCCAACGGTGGGCGGTTTTAGAGCGTCCATTTATAATGCGATGCCTTTGGAAAGTGTGCAGGTTTTGGTGGATTTAATGAAAATTTTTGAAAAGAAAATATAACCTTAAAAATGAATAAAGAACAACAATTTCAATACAAAACAAACCTTAAAAAAAGGTTTTTAGCTTCATTTATTGATTACATCATAATTTTTATCATCACTATTTTGTATATCCAAAAATTTGGAGAAGTTACGGTAGATGGTGAAATGGCTGTAAGTGGCGTCAAAACATTTCCTTTAATTTTATTGTGGTTAATATATTTTGTAGGCGTTGAAGGCTATCAAGGTGCGACATTAGGACATAAAGCTTTCAATTTATTAGTTTTAAAAGAAAATCGAAAACCCATTGATTATGTTGATGCTCTCAAAAGACATCTACTTGACCCATTTGATTTTTTTATGTGGGCGATTCCTGCAATTATTGCTATAAAAAATACAGATAAAAAACAGCGTCTCGGAGATTTATGGGCAAAAACAATAGTTGTTGACACAACAGATATTGAACAGTTTGATTCACAATTAATCAATACCCCTCAGTAAAATGAAGATGAAACTACTCCCCGTTCACAAAACCATAGAAGAAAATTTGGGATGAAGAAGATGGCGATATTTGGAAATGGGCTTATAAAAAATAACAAAATTTCAAGCAAAATATCCTGAAAATGTCTTGGGTTATGATATGACTGTGCACTATTTTTTAGTACATTTAAACGAGCATTTGAACTATCATTTGGGGCAAATTAATTATCATCGGCGGCTTTTGATGGGTACTCAAAATGAAGTGTAAATGTTTTAGCACCCCCTCAGTATTTTTAGGTTTTAATCCCATCGAATTCGATGGGATTAAAAATAAAACAGGTCTCAATAGTTATATCTTAACGACAAAAGAATGGATAGAAGAAACAAATGCAATTGGTATTGAAGCCAAAGCAGGTAGATATGGCGGTACATACGCACATCGAGATATTGCTTTTGAATTCTGTTCATGGGTTAGCGTTGTTTTCAAACTCTATTTCATCAAAGAGTTTCAACGCTTAAAAGCTATTGAAGCTGAGCAGCAAAAGCTATCATTGGACTGGACTATCAAACGCACGCTCTCCAAAGTCAATTATAAAATTCACTCTGATGCGATAAAAATGCATCTTGTTCCTCTTAAAGTGCAAGACACTAAATTTGAATCACTCTATTACGCATCCGAAGCAGATTTGCTCAATATGGCTTTGTTTAGTACAACTGCTAAAGAATGGCGTGAAAATAACGCTGATTTAAAGGGTAATATGCGAGATTATGCTACCGCAGAACAATTATTGGTATTAGCTAATTTGGAAAACCTAAATGCTGAATTTATCAAAATGGGTTTTCTCAAAGAAGACCGTTTGAGAAAATTAAATGATGTAGCCATATATCAAATGCAACTTTTAGTGGCTACGCCGAGCTTAGGTTTATTGAAAAGTGGCGAGGAGTTGAAGAAACTGGATTGATATAATTAATTAAAAATCAAGGTTTTATCTATAAATTACCCCCTCAGTATTGGCGGCATTACAAGCCGTTTTGAATACTTTTGCACAGCAAAGTACAGGCAGTTCAAAGCTTATTAAACAAGCGGTTTTTGCTGATTTTACTTTGTCCATTGATAAAGGAGAAATTACAGATAAAGGGTCAATCAATCAGCGGACGATATTAGCCAATCGAACGGAATATGTGGAGATGATTTATAGAGAGCCTGTTGTAGAAATTCAAAAAAGTTAAATTTCTAAAATGATTTATCGAAAAGCAAAAACTCATGAAGTCGAATCCATTGCTACCCTCCATGCCAAGAGTTGGCAAGTGGCTTATAAAGATATATTGTCCGATGATTTTTTAGAAAATGAGGTCGTAGATAATCGTTTAAAAATATGGACAGAACGCTTTGCTTATCCTGCGGAAAATGAATTTATTTGCGTGGCTGTTGAAGAGGAAATGCTCAAAGGCTTTGTCTGTGTTTATGGCAATGATGATGCAGAATGGGGTGCTTTGATTGATAATTTTTACTTGTGGGTGTATGAAGATAACTATGAAGCAAGGCGTT